>DAMBCY010000428.1:0-3606 GCA_032056255.1 Cellulomonas sp.
TCCTCGACCGCGGGCGTGGTCAGGCCGAACATGCTCGCGCCGACCAGCGGCCGGTCCCCGGCGGCGGCGGGACGCTCCACCCGGTCCCGGTGCGCCTCGGCCATCGCCCACGCGGCCGCGACCGCGTTGCCCAGCACCACGCGGGACACCGAGTTGATCCCGGCGACGTCCGCCACGGAGTACATCATCGTGACGTCGGTGGCCCCCACGTACGGGGAGACGTCGCCCGAGGCCATCGTCGAGACCAGCAGCTTCGGCACGCCGACCGGCAGCGCCTGCATCGCGTGCGCGGCGACGGACGAGCCGCCCGACCCCGCCGCGGCGAGCACGGCGTCCAGCCGGCCCTCGTCGTGCAGCCGGCGCACGAGCACGGCGGCGCCGTCGCCCATGGCCGCCATCGCCGCGCCCCGGTCGCCGGCCGCCCGCAGCGCCGCGAGGTCCTGGCCCGCCGCCCGCGCGACGTCCGCCGGGGTCAGGTCGGCGCCGGCGCCGTCCGAGAACGTGCCGACGTCGATCAGCACGGTGTCCGCCCCGCGTGCGTGCAGCTCGTCCACGAGCCACCGGTAGTCGTCGCGCTTCGTGTCCAGCGCGCCGACCAGGACGACAGTCGTCATCGTGGTCCACCTCTCCCGTCATCGTCGTCGATGTCGCGCCCAGCGTCGCCGCCCCGCGGGCCGGGCGCCCAGGCCAATCCGCGCGCAGTGGCCTGGGGACCCGGCCGGCCCGTTCCTAGACTGCCGGGCAGGGGCCGCGCACGGACGCGCGGCCCGCACGCACGAGGGAGGTCGGGCGACGATGGCGACGCGCGGGGTCGGTGCCGCTCAGCTCGCGCGGCTGATCGGCGGCTGGGCCGACGAGGACGGCGGCTCGCTGCCGGCGCTGCTCAGCGGCGCCATCGAGGAGCTCGTCGTCGCGAGCACGCTGCCCGACGGGGTGCTGCTGCCGCCGCAGCGGGCCCTCGCGACCGCGCTCGGCGTCTCGCGCTCCACCGTCACCGAGGCCTACGAGCGGCTCGAGTCCGCCGGGGTCGTCGAGAGCCGGCAGGGCTCCGGGTCGCGGGTCCGCCGGTCCGGCACCGCGTCCGCGACCGGGGCCGACGACGGCCGGATGACGACCTTCACGCAGCGCGGCGCGACCGTGGTCGACCTGTCCAGCGGCGCCCTGCCCGGGCTGCCCGCCGTAGCCCGCGAGTACGCGCGGCTGCCCGAGGCCGACCTGGACCGGCTGGTCAGCACCGACGGGTACCTGCCGGGCGGACTGCCCGCGCTCCGTGCGGTCGTCGCCACCCGGACCACCGCCTCGGGCCTGCCCACCACCGCGGGCCAGGTGCTCGTCACCTCGGGCGCGCAGCAGGCGGTCTGGCTGCTCGCGCGCACCCTGCTCAGCCCGGGCGACCACGTGCTCGTCGAGGACCCGAGCTACCGCGGCGCGATCGAGGCCTTCCAGGCGTGCGGCGCCCGGCTCACCACGGTCCCCATGCGCGACGACGGCATCGACGTCGACCTGCTGGAGCGCCTGGTCGTCCGGACGCGGTTCCGCGCGCTCTACGTGCAGCCGCTCGCGCACAACCCCACCGGCACCTCCCTGCCGCTCGACGGGCGGCGCCGGCTCGCGGAGATCGCCGCCCGGCACGGCATCACCGTGATCGAGGACCGCTGCTCGGAGGACCTGCTGCTGGACGGGCGCGTACCGCCCCGCCCGCTGGTCGCCGACCTGCCCGACGACCTCGGCGTCGTGGTCGGCACCGCGTCGAAGCTGCTCTGGGGCGGGCTGCGGGTCGGCTGGGTCCGCGCCGCCGAGCCGGCCGTGCGCCGGCTCACCCGGATCCGGCAGGGCGTCGACCTCGCCGGGGCACCCGTCGACCAGCTCGTCGCCACCCGGCTGCTCGCCGACTCCGGCCGCTGGGTCGCCGAGCGGCGGGCCGCGCTGACCCGGTCGCTGCGCGAGACCGAGGACCTGCTGCGGGAGATCCGGCCCGCGTGGCGCTGGACGACCCCGACCGGCGGGGTCGGGCTGTGGGTCGACGTCGGCACCGACGCGACCGCGCTGTGCGCGCGCTACCGGCAGCGCGACGTGCTGCTGGTGCCGGGGCCGTCGTTCTCGGCGACCGACGGGTGCGCGCGGTACGTGCGGCTGCCGCTCGGGCACCCGACCGAGGTGGTCGCGGAGGCGCTGGGGCGGGTCTGACCCCGCGGCGGCGGGGACGCGCGGCACCCGGCCCGCACGCCCCCGCCGCCCGCCGGGTCGGCGGACCGGCTCAGCGGGCCGAGCGGATCCGGCTGAGCACGACGCCCGAGACCACCGCGAACCCGCCGGCCAGCAGGAACCCGGGCCCGTACCCGCCGAGGCCGCCGATCACGAGCGACATCGCGACCGGCCCGAGCATCTGCCCGCCGGTGTTCGCCATGTTGAGGATGCCGAGGTCCTTGGCGGAGGCCTCGGGATCGGGCAGCACCTCGTAGTTGAGCGCCTGGTCGACGGACGCGAAGACGCCCCAGGCCGCGCCCATGCCCAGCCCCGCGAACAGGATCAGCGCCGCGGGCTCCTGCCAGAAGAACGGCACGACCAGCGCGACCGCCATCACGAGGGTGGAGGCGACGACGGGTGCCTTGCGCCGCCCGATCCGGTCGGACACCGGGCCGGAGCCGAGTCCGAACACCAGCGACACCGCGAGCTGCACCGTCGCCATCGTGGCGATCAGGGCACCCGCCCCCACGGCGTCCAGACCGAGGTAGTCCGTGGCGATGTACAGCTGGTAGCCGCTGACCATGTAGACCGCGAGGACGAACACCAGCTTGCCGACCAGGGCGAGGTAGAAGTCGCGCGCTCCGCGCCGTGGGAACGAGAAGTTCTGCAGCAGCATCTGCCGGGAGAACGGCTGGCGCGGCACGTCCCGGTTGGAGCGGTCGGGCGCGACGACGGCGACCAGCGGCCCGCCGAGCAGGATGACGACGGCGAACACGACGAAGCCGGTGCTCGGGTCGGCGACGTACCGCGAGGCGATGATGCCCGCGAGGCTGGCGCCGACCATGGCGCCGACGCCGTAGAGCGCGGAGTAGGTGCCGCGGAACCGCGTGGGCACCCGGTCGGGGATGACCGCGATCAGCGGCGCGACGATCGCGTTGAGGAACAGCTGGAACGCGCACCAGAGCACGACGACCACCGGCACCGTGTCGGCCACCGAGAGCGCGAGCAGCAGCAGCGCGCAGGCGACGGAGCCGAGGACGAGCCACGGGGCGCGCCGGCCGAAGCGGGACCGGGTCAGGTCCGACAGGGCGCCGAACAGGATGTTGGCGACCAGCGCGATGAACGACCCGACGACGGCGACGGTCGCGACGACCGCCACCTTCTGGTCGGGCGCGATGATCTCGAGCCGGGCGGGCACGAGGATCGCGATGCCGGCGATGTAGGGGGCGATCCAGAGCATCGGCGCCACCACCATCACCACGGCGAGCCGCCACGGGGGCCGCGGGCCGTCGGCGACGGGTCCGGGGTCGGGCGGAGCGGTGCGGGTGGCGGCTGCGGGCAGGGCGCCGTCCGCGCCGGGGGCGGACGGGGTGCGGTTGTCAGACATCGTTGTCCTTCGGGGAGTGGGGTCGTGCGGGG
>DAMBCY010000429.1:0-3593 GCA_032056255.1 Cellulomonas sp.
GGTCAGGCTGGGGTCGTGCCCGGTGCTGCCGCCGCGCCGCCCGGGCGCCCGGCTCGTGCCACCGCCGGGGGCGGCGTCCGCCGGCCCCGGCCCCCCTGAGCAGAAGGAGCGGCCCGATGGGCGTGACGGACCTGGCCCCCCGCCTGGGGCGCACGGTGCTCTACCAGATCTACCCCCAGTCCTACGCGGACTCCGACGGGGACGGCATCGGCGACCTGCGGGGCATCGCCGACCGGCTCGACTACCTGGCCTGGCTCGGCGTGGACGCGATCTGGCTCAGCCCGTGCTTCGTGTCGCCGTTCGCCGACGCCGGGTACGACGTCGCGGACTTCCTGCGGATCGCCCCGCGGTACGGCACGAACGACGACCTGGCCGCGCTGACCGAGCAGGCCGGGAGGCGGGGCATCGCCGTGCTGCTCGACCTCGTCGCCGGGCACACCTCCGACCAGCACCCCTGGTTCCGGGCCGCCGCGGACGACCCGGGCGACGACCGGTACATCTGGTCGGACGGCCCGGCCGAGGGGTTCCGGCCCGGACCGGGCGCGCGCGGCGGCTTCTACCTGCCGAACTTCTTCCCGGTGCAGCCCGCCCTGAACTTCGGCTACGCGCGGCCCGACCCGGCCCAGCCCTGGCGCCGGCCCGTCGACGCGCCCGGGCCGACCACCAACCGGGCGTCGCTGCGCGAGATCATGGCGCACTGGTTCGGGCTCGGCGTCGCGGGCTTCCGGGTCGACATGGCGGCGTCGCTGGTCAAGGACGACCCGGGCCTGGTCGAGACCGGCAGGCTGTGGCGCGGCATGCGGGACTGGATCGACACCGAGCACCCCGGACGCGTGCTCGTCGCCGAGTGGGGCGACCCGCGGGTGTCCGTCCCGGCCGGGTTCCACGCCGACTTCTTCCTGCAGTTCGGCGGTGGCGACGACGGGCTGGCGCTGCGCTCGCTCTGGAACAACGGGGCCGGCACCGTCGACGAGGTCTGGGCGGAGCGGTCCGCCTGGGCCGACGCCGCCGGGCTCGGGGACGCCGCACCGTTCGTCGCCGCCTGGCGGGAGGCGGACGCGGCGATCGCCGAGGCCGCCGCCGCGGGACGCCCCGGCGTCACGGGCCTGCCCACCGCGAACCACGACTTCACCCGCCTCGTCGCCGGGGACCGGGACGCCGACCAGGCGCGCGCCGCGTTCGTGCTCGCCCTGACCTGGCCGTCGATGCCGTCGATCTACTACGGCGACGAGATCGGCATGCGGTACCTGCCGGGCACCCCGACGCACGAGGGCTCGCGACTGGGCCCGCGCTACGACCGGGCGGGCTCCCGCACCCCGATGGCCTGGGGCGGCCTGACCGCCGACGGGTTCGGACCCGGGTCGCCCGCCGACTCGACCTACCTGCCGCAGGACCCCGACCCGGCGCACCCCACCGTCGCCGCGCAGGTCGACGACCCCGGCTCCCTGCTGCACCACGTCCGCGCTCTCGTCGCGCTCCGGCACGACGACCCCCGCCTCGACGTGGCGGCCCCCGTCCGGGTGCTGTCCACCGGCTACCCGTTCGCATACGTGCGCGGCGGCACGCTCGCCGTCGTGCTCAACCCCGGGCGCGCCCCCGTGACCGCGCCGCTGCCCGGCGCCGGGGCGGCGACGCCGCTGGTCGCCCGCGGCTGCCGGGCCGAGGCGGACGCCGTGCACCTGGAGGGGCACGGGTACGCCGTGCTGGACCTCGACCGTCCCGTCGCCCCCGCAGCACCCGCGGCGGACGCCCCCGCCGGGAGGACCACCGACGCGTGACCGCCGCCGCCGCGACGGGCCGGCGCGCTCCCGCGAGCGCGCGCCGGCGGCGGACCGGGCCCCGGTAGGCTGGGCGGGTCGCCCCGATAGCCCAACCGGCAGAGGCGTTCGGCTCAAACCCGATCCAGTGTGGGTTCGAATCCCACTCGGGGCACCGAGACGAGCAGCACGCGTGCTGCACCGACGGCCCGGACCCGCGCAGGGTCCGGGCCGTGAGCCGTCGGTGCGAGGCGCAGGCGGTCGGCCACGACGTCGGCCCCGCCCAGGACGTCAGCCGCCGCCCGGGCCGTGCTGCGCCCGGACTCGGTGGTCCTGCGCGGCTCCACGCCGGGACGCGGGCGGGGTCGCGGTCGCGACATCCCGACCGGATGGTCGGCGTGCCGAGGTTCACAGCGGTCGCGACCCGCAGGAGGGCCGTCGTGGACATAGAATCTCTTCCCGTGAGCACCCAGGACGCGACGCCGAGCACGCCGGAGAACACCGAGCCGCAGGCAGGTGAGACCTCCCTCGACCTCGACATCCCCCAGGCCCGCGCGGCCGAGAAGGCCCCGGAGGCCCCCGCACGACCGGCGCGCCGTGCCGTCGTCGCCGAGGACGAGGCCCTGATCCGGATGGACGTCGTCGAGACGCTGCGCGAGGCCGGCTTCGAGGTCGTGGGCGAGGCGGGCGACGGCGAGCGTGCCGTGGAGCTCGCGACCGAGCTCAAGCCCGACGTGGTCGTGATGGACGTGAAGATGCCCGTCCTCGACGGCATCTCCGCCGCCGAGCGCATCGCGAAGGCGCACCTGGCCCCGGTCGTGCTGCTCACCGCCTTCTCGCAGACCGAGCTCGTCGAGCGTGCCCGCGACGCCGGCGCGATGGCGTACGTCGTCAAGCCCTTCAGCCCGGCGGACCTGCTGCCCGCCGTCGAGATCGCCATCTCGCGGTACGCGCAGATCACCGCGCTCGAGTCCGAGGTCGCCGACCTCGCCGAGCGGTTCGAGACCCGCAAGCGGGTCGACCGGGCCAAGGGCCTGCTCATGACGAAGATGGGCCTGACGGAGCCGGAGTCGTTCCGCTGGATCCAGAAGACCTCGATGGACCGCCGCCTCACCATGCGCGAGGTCGCGGACGCCGTGATCGACCAGGTCGGCGGAGCCGCCTGACGCCGGAGCGCGTCGCACGCCGACGAGGCCCGGTCCACCCGCGTGGTGGACCGGGCCTCGTGCCGTCCGCGGCCGCGGTCGGACGCGCGCGGACGCCGGCGGACCGCCGGGACGGCTGTGACCAGGGAATGCGGTGGGGCGGAAAGTCACGAAACGGCAACAAACACTGGCGAGACGCAATGGATACATGTCGGACACATGGCACGAATACCTTCGCGGCCACAGCACCGGCCGGCTCCCGGCCGGCAGTACTCGCCGACAGGAGTACCACGCATGACTCGTACGACACGCGCCGTCCAGGCGGCCGCCCTCGCGGGGGCCGTCGCGCTCGTGCTCACCGCCTGCTCCTCCTCGGACGACGCCGACGCGGGCAGCGACGAGACCACGGCGGCCGCTGCGAGCGGACCGCTCATCCTCGGGACGCTGCTCCCGCAGACCGGCACCCTGGCCTACCTCGGCCCGCCGGAGATCGCCGGCGTCGACCTCGCCGTGCAGGAGATCAACGAGGCGGGCGGCGTCCTCGGCGAGGACGTCACCGTCGAGCACGCGGACTCGTCCGACGCCGACCACGCCGAGATCGCCACGCAGTCGGTCACGGACCTGCTGTCCAAGGACGTGCAGGTCATCATCGGTGCGGCGTCCTCGTCGGTGACCCTGAACGTGATCGACG
>DAMBCY010000430.1:0-3587 GCA_032056255.1 Cellulomonas sp.
GGGGGCACGCGGGGGCCGTGCGGGGCGGTCGGCGGGCACGGCGGGCTCCCGCGACGGCCGGCCGCGGGGGCGGCGCCGTCGTCGGCGGGTGCTGCGGGGTGCGGGGTGCGGGGTCAGCGGGCGGGCGTGAAGATCCGTTCGAGGTCGGCCACGACGGAGGGCAGGTGGTCGTGCACGTCGCCGGCCTGCCCGGTGGCGTCCCACCGGACGAACGTGGCGTGCGAGAGCACCATGAGCAGGGCGCCGACCAGCATGACGAGGGACTCGTCGGCCGGATCGCCCAGCCGGCGCCGGACCAGGGCCGCGATGTCGTCGTGCAGGCCCTGCAGGTGGGAGTACGCGCGGACCAGGATCTCGGGGTGGTCCTTGGCCAGCTCGAACGCCCGCTCCATGCGTTCCTTGCCGAGCGGCGGGTTCAGGAGCACCTCGGACACCAGCACCTGGAGGTCCGGGAGCAGCTCCCCGCTCGGCCCCCCGGTCGCGAACGTCTCCGCGGCGGCCGGGTCGATGGTCCACTGCGCCATGCCGAGCACGGCGTCGTCCTTGGACTCGAAGTAGTTGAAGAAGGTGCGCACCGAGACCCCGACCTCGGCGCAGACGGCCTCGACCGTCACGCGGTCCAGTCCCTGCTCGGCGGCGAGCCGGTGGGTGGCGTCGACCAACGCCTCCAGGCGGGCACGCTTCTTGCGCGCCCGCAGGCCCCCCGGCTCGTCAGATTCTTGCACGACATGCATTCTTGCACACCCTGCACGGTTGTGTCAGGCGACTGTCGGGGACGTCACACCTCGCCGAAGCCCTCCTCGACGGCGCCGACGAACGCATCCACCGCGACCCGCGCCTGCGGGCCGGTGGCCGAGACCTCGAGCGTGCGCCCCTGCGTCGCCCCGAGCTGCATCAGCTCCAGCACGCTGGCGCCGTTCACCCCGTCGACCTGCACGGCCGCGTCGAAGCCCGCCATCATGCGCGCCAGCACCGCGGCCGGCCGGGCGTGCAGTCCCATCGGGTTGCGGACCAGGACGTGCGCCGTGATCACGCCGTCGGCGGCCAGGGCCGGCGGTACCTCGGCCGGCGCGACCTCCGGGGCCACCTCGCCCGCGCCGACCGCGTGCGGGAACCCGGCACCCGCGGCGACCGCCGCCCCGAGCACCTCGCCGACCGGCGCGCCGCCGGCGGCGGTCACCCCGGCGGCCACCGCGGCCTCGACGATCGGCGCGTCCGCGAGGTGCACCCGCGCCGCCACGTCCTCGTCCAGGAGCTCGAGCACCGACTCGGTGGTCAGCACCGCGGACCCGAGGTCCGTGAGCACCACGGCCGAGCGCCCGTCCGCCGTCGCCTCGAGCAGCGCGCCGGTGACCAGGTCGAAGCTCGTGCCGAGGCCGCCCGCACCGTCGCCGCCCGCCGCGACGATCAGCACGTCCGGGGCCATCTGCCCGGCGAGCTCGCGCAGGCCCTCGGCCAGCCGCGCCGAGTGCGAGACCAGCACCACGGCGACGGGGGCGCTCATGCCGCCTCCACCGCCGTGGCGGCCGCGGCCTCGAGGACGAGCGCCGTCGACGTCGCACCCGGGTCCTGGTGCCCCGCGGACCGCTCGCCCAGGTAGGACGCGCGGCCCTTCGTGGCGACCAGCGGGATCGTCGCCTCCGCTCCGGCGCGGGCCGCCTCGGACGCCGCCGCGAGCACGGCGGCCGGGGACGCACCGGCGTCGGCCGCCTGGACGGCCGCCTCCACCGCGGGCGTCCAGGCGTCGACCATCGTCTTCTCCCCCGTCGTCGCCTTGCCGCGCACGACGATGCCCTCCAGCCCGGCCTCCAGCATCGCCACGACGGCGGCGCTGTCCAGCGCGGGCAGACCCGTGACCTTCGCGGCGCGCAGGTAGGCGGTGCCGTACAGCGGCCCGGCGGCACCGCCGACCGTGGACATCAGCGTGGTCGCGACGAGCTTGAGCACGGAGCCGACGTCCTCGAACGGGGCGTCCAGGGCGTCGAGCTTGGCGAGCACGGCGGTGAAGCCCCGGGCGAGGTTCTCGCCGTGGTCCCCGTCGCCGATCTGCCGGTCGAGCTCGATGAGCTCCACCCGGTTCTCGAGGACGACCTGCGCCGTGCGGCGCACCCAGGCGACCGCCCAGTCCGTACCCAGCGAATCCGTCATGCTGCGCTCCCACCTCCGCCGTCGGGCCGACGGCCGTGTGCCCGGAAGGTCGACGGGCGCGTCACCAGCGCAGCGCGGCGGTGTGCACCGGCGCGTCCCACAGCGCGGTGAGCTCGTCGTCCAGCCGGAGCACAGTGACCGAGGCGCCCTGCATCTCCAGTGATGTCACATAGTTGCCCACCAGCGACCGCGTCACCTGGACACCGCGCGCCTCGAGCAGCCTGCGTGCCTGACGATAGACGACGTAGAGCTCGCTCAGCGGCGTGCCCCCCATGCCGTTGACGAACAGCAGCACGCTCTCGCCCGAGGCGAGGGCCAGGTCGTCGGCCACCGGGGTCAGCAGCATCTCGGTGATGTCGTCCGCCGAGGACAGCGGGATGCGGCGCCGGCCGGGCTCGCCGTGGATGCCGATGCCGATCTCGATCTCGTCCTCGGGCAGGTCGAACGACGGCTTGCCCGCGTGCGGGACGGTGCAGGCGGTGAGCGCCACGCCCATCGAGCGGACGTTCGCGATCACCTTCTCGGCGACCGTCGCGACGGCGTCGAGGTCGTCCCCGCGCGCGGCGGCGGCACCGGCGATCTTCTCGACCGCGACCGTGCCCGCGACACCGCGCCGGCCGGCCGTGTACAGCGAGTCCTCGACCGCGACGTCGTCGTTCACCACGACGGTGCGGACCGTGAGGTCGTCGGCGTCCGCGAGCTCGGCGGCCGTCTCGAAGTTGAGCACGTCGCCGGTGTAGTTCTTCACGATGGCGAGCACGCCCGCGCCGCCGTCCGCGGCGGCGAACGCCGGGGCGATCTGGTCCGGCGTCGGGGAGGTGAACATCGCGCCCGGCACCGCGGCGTCGAGCATGCCGTCGCCGACGAAGCCGGCGTGCAGCGGCTCGTGCCCGCTGCCGCCGCCCGACACCAGGCCGACCTTGCCGCTGACCGGGCCGCCGGCGCGGGAGACGAACAGCGGGTCCGTGTGGATCTGCACCACGTCCGCGTGCACCAGGCCGAAGCCCTCGACGGACTCGGAGACGACGTCCTGCGGGTCGTTGATGAGCTTCTTCACGAGGGGTGGTCCTTCCGCGCGACGGGGCCACGGCGCCCTCGCCGCGACAGTCCTCACACTCGGTCGCGCGGGTCGGTACCGTCAAGGCTCACCCGTGCACCAACCCTGCACGTTCGTGCAGACCCCACCCGACCCCCGAACCCCGCGCCGAGATCGGTGTGTCGCCGCCGAGATCGGATGACAGGACGACCGATCTCGAGCAGACACACCGATCTCGGCGTCGTGGACCAGAGGCGAGGGTGGGGGCTACGCGCGGCCCAGGAGGACGCGGGCCTCGGCGACCAGGAGGATCGAGCCCGTGACCAGGACGGCCGCGCCGCGCTCGACCTCGGACTCCGCCAGGTCGGCCGCCAGCGTCACCGCGTCGTCGAGGCGCTCCCGC
>DAMBCY010000431.1:0-3548 GCA_032056255.1 Cellulomonas sp.
GTGCGGCGGCGGCCGGGGGCGGGCGGCGCCGGACCGTCGCGGCCGCCGGCGCCGCACCCCGGCGGAACGCGGGCGAGGTCGCCGGCGCGCGCCACAGCTCCTCCAGCTCCGGGTCCAGCCAGCAGATCGTCAGGGACAGCCCCGCCATGTCGAGGCTGGTGATGAGCTCGCCGACCTCCGGGGCCACCAGCTCCAGTCCCTGGGCCTCCAGCAGCGCGGCGACCTCGCCCCACAGCAGGAACAGCTCCTCGTACTTGGTGGCCCCGAGCCCGTTCAGCAGCACCGCCACGCGGTCGCCGGCGCCCGCGGGCCGCTCGGCCAGCAGCCGCTCGACGAGCAGCCGGGCCAGGTCCGCCGCGGGGGCGACGGGCTCCTCGGCGACGCCGGGCTCCCCGTGCACCCCCATGCCGACACCCATCAGCCCGTCGGGCAGGCCGAACAGCGGGGCGTCCGCGCCGGGCAGCGTGCAGCCGGAGAACGCGATGCCGAACGAGGTGGTGCGGGCGTTGGCGCGCTCCGCGAGGGCGGTGACCCGGTCGAGGTCGTGCCCGGCGGCCGCGGCGGCCCCGGCCACCTTGAGGACCACGAGGTCACCGGCGGTGCCGCGGCGGCGCTCGCGCTCGTCCGGCCCGGCGGACGTGACGTCGTCGGTGACGGCGATCTGGCGCACGGCCACGCCCTCGGCGACGAGCCGGTCGAGCGCCTCGGTGAAGTTCAGGACGTCCCCGGCGTAGTTGCCGTAGACGAGCAGGACGCCGCCGCCGGTGCCGGCGGCGCGGGCCACGCGGACGACCTGCTCGGCGGAGGGGGACGCGAACACGTCGCCGACCACGGCGCCGTCGGCCAGGCCGGGACCGACCCAGCCGCAGAAGGCGGGGTAGTGGCCGCTGCCGCCGCCGGTGACCACCGCGACGGCGGGCGCCGCGGGGGCGTCGGCGCGGACCACCCCGCCGTCGAGGGCGGTGAGCAGGTCGGCGTGCAGGCGCGCGAAGCCCCGGAGGTGGTCGCGGGCGAAGGTGGTGGGGTCGTTCAGCACGCGCGTCATCGCGGGCGTCTCCTCGGGTCGCAGGGGTTCGCGTGAGGTCGGGTCGCCGGGGCCGCGGCGGGTCGTGACGGCACGGCGGGGGAAGGCGCGCGGGGTGCGGCAGGTGACCTGGCCGCACCCCGCGGCCGGTCAGAGGTCCGGCGCGATGCAGAACACGGCGCGGACGGGGTGGCCGTCGAAGTTGCACAGCTGGTAGCGGGTCCCGGCCGGCACGAAGAACGAGTCGCCCGGGTCCATCGTGAACGCCTCGAGCTCGTCGGGGAGGTTCACGGTGATCGGGCCCTCGAGGCAGTGGAGCAGGGCGTCGCCGCCGTGGCTGTCGATGTCCGAGCAGCGCGGGCCGGTGCCGCCGGCGGGCAGGATGATCTCGCCGAGGTGCTGGCGGTCGGTGCTCACCGAGAACTTCATCAGCGTGGGCTGCTCGGTCCCGGACAGGGTGATGAGCTTGTCGTCCTCGCGGATGCGGTAGATGTTCTGCGGGAACTGCCGCGCCTCGACCCCGTCGACCGGCCAGTGGCCCAGGTCGTCGGTGGTGGGCATCCGGGTGATGCCCTGCCGGCCGGAGATGTCGGCGATCTCGTCGTTCTTGCGGCCCTTGTACGACTTCGTGTCGTCGGCCGTCGGGAACACCTTCGGCGGGATGTCGTCGCCCCAGGCCTTCGGCGCGATGAAGTACAGGATGCGGGCCTTGTGCGTCGTGAAGTTGTTGCCCTGGTGCCACACCCGCTCGGGCATGTAGAGCGCCTCGTCCTTCTGCAGCTGCACGTACTGGCCGAGCGAGCACTTCTGCACGACCGGGCCCTCGAGGATGAAGTAGGACTCGTCGCCCGGGTGGATGTCGATCGGCTCGAACGACGCGCCGGGCGCCAGCTCGTAGATGCCGACGAGCATCGTGTCCGTCGAGAGGAACAGGTAGTTGTTGTCGCTCGTGCGGGCGTTGTCCGGCGGGTAGAGGTAGTGCAGGTAGTCGGACTGCCGCAGCAGCATCGGCCGCTTCTCCTCGGGCGGGAACGGCCAGCTCCCCATCACGTCCTGGAACTTGGTCATGGGTGCGTAACTCCTTCTGGGTGGTGGGGTGGAGGTCCGTGGGTGACGCGGCCGCGACCTGGCGGGCCGTGCGCGGGCATGCTGACGCCGGCGCAGGTGCGCTGGGGTCGTGCGGGGGTCCGCGGGACGGCCGGGCGGGGCCGCGGCCGCGTCGGGTGTCAGTCGAGCTGCAGGGCGTTCGCGCTCGAGCCGACGGGCTCGTCGGCCGGCTGCTCCGGCTCGGCGGGCGCGGCGGGCAGGGTCGGCCGGAGCGCGATCAGCACGAACGCGGTGATCAGGCCGGAGACGGCGAGGATGAGCAGGAACAGCAGGGGCTTGTTGCACAGCAGCAGCACGAACAGGCCGCCGTGCGGGGCCTGCAGGGTCAGCCCGGCCACGTAGGACAGGGCGGCCCCGACCGAGCTGCCGGCCATGAGGGCCGGGATCACCCGGAGCGGGTTCGCGGCCGCGAACGGGATCGCGAACTCGGTGATCATCCCCGCGCCGCCGACGAACAGGCCGCCGACGCTGGCCTGCTCGGCCTTGGTGAACTTCCTGCGGGCGATGAGGATCGCCAGTGCGATGCCGAGCGGCGGGGCCATGGAGGCGATGAAGTTCGCCGCCATGGGCGCCCAGTTGCCGGCGTCCGCCGCCGCGAGGGCGAAGGCGTAGGCGGCCTTGTTCACCGGGCCGCCCATGTCGAACGCGAGCATCGCGCCCTGGATGATGCCGAGCAGCACGAGCGTGCCGCCGGACATCGACTGGAGCGTGTCGAGCATCCAGGTGTTCAGCCACGTCACGGGGATGCCGAGCGCGTACTCCATGACGACGGCGACGACCAGCGTGCCGACCACCGGGATGATGAGGACCGGCAGCAGGGAGCGCAGCGCGAACGGGAGCGTGATCTTCTTCAGCGCCATCACGACGTAGCCCGCCGCGATGCCGCCGAGGATCGCGCCGAGGAACCCGGAGCCCTGCGTCGCGGCGATGGTGCCCGCCACGAACCCGGGCGCGAGCGCCGGCTTGTCGGCCATCGAGTACGCGATGTACCCGCCGAGCACGGCCGTCATGAGGTTCATCGCCATCTTGCCCCAGGCGAACACGTCGGCCGCGAAGCCCGTGCCGTCGTAGACGTAGATGCCGCCGATCGCGAACCCGATCGCGATGAGGACGCCGCCCGCGACCACGAACGGCAGCATGTAGCTGACCCCGGTGAGCAGCGCCTGCTTGACGACGGTGCCCTGCTCCTTCCAGCTCATCACGCCTCCCCGGCGATCCGGCGGGCGCTCTCGACGACGCGCTCGGGGTGGGTGATGACCTCGTGCGGGGGGATCCGCACGGTCTTGCCGCTGCTGGCCTCGAACCGGCCCGGCTCGACCAGGCCGACGTCGTTGGACAGGACGACGACGTCGGCGTCGTCGATCTGGGCCTGGCTGAGCTTGTTCTCGAGTCCCATCGCACCCTGGATCTCGACCCT
>DAMBCY010000432.1:0-3532 GCA_032056255.1 Cellulomonas sp.
GACGCCGGCCGCCAGGAGGAGACCACCATGTCGACCGTCCCCGTCACCGGGACGTCCGCGCCGGTCACCGACGCGCGCGGCGCGGCGCTGCCCGGGCTGAACCCGTTCAGCCTGCCGCTCCCGGCGCGCGCCGGGTCGGGCCCGCTGGGCCGGCGGTGGGTGCGGGTCGTGCTCGGCCTGCTGCTGCCGGTGCTGCTGCTCACGGTCTGGCAGTGGGTGACCGCGACGGGACGGGCAGCTCCGTACCAGCTGCCGAGCCCGGCGTCGGTGTGGACCGCCGCGGTGGACCTGGCGGAGCGCGGCCTGCTCGGCCCGTACGTCGCGATCTCGACCCAGCGCGTCGTGCTGGGGTTCCTCGTCGGCGCGGCGCTCGGCCTGGCGGTCGGATCGGTGGTCGGCCTGTCCCGGCTCGCGGGCGCGCTGCTGGAGCCCTCGCTGGCGGCGGTGCGCGCGGTGCCGTCGCTGGCGTGGGTGCCGCTGCTCATCCTCTGGATGAAGATCGGCGAGGAGTCCAAGCTGACGCTGATCGCCATCGGCGCGTTCTTCCCGGTGTACACGACCGTGGTCGCGGCCCTGCGGCACGTGGACGAGCACCTGGTCGAGGCCGGGCGCGCGTACGGGCTGCGCGGGCCGCGGCTGCTGGCCGGCGTGCAGCTGCCCGCGGCGCTGCCGTCCGTCGTCGCCGGGCTGCGGCTCGCGATGGCGCAGTCCTGGCTCTTCCTCGTGGCCGCGGAGCTCATCGCGTCCTCGATGGGTCTGGGCTTCCTGCTGATGGACTCCGGCAACAACGGCCGCGTGGACCGGATGATCCTCGCGATCGTCCTGCTGGCGCTGCTGGGCAAGACGTCCGACGCCCTGATCGGGCTCGCGGAGAAGTCCCTGCTGAGGAGGTGGGCGTGACCACGTTCACGGCCCTGCAGACCGAGACCCGCGCCTACCCGGCCCCGGAAGCGCCCGCGGGCGCGCCCTGGAACATCGGCCCCGCGGAGCACGCCCGGCTGACGGCGTGGGGCGAGGCCGACCCGGTCGGGTTCTGGGAGGAGGCCGCCCGGCGCCTGGACTGGGCCGAGCCGTGGCACACCGCGCACACCTGGTCCCCCGCGGCACCCGGCCCCGACGGCGAGCTGACCGTCCCGGAGGCGCGGTGGTTCCTCGGCGGGAGGCTCAACGCGGCGGTGAACTGCGTCGACCGGCACGTGGCGGCCGGGCGCGGCGACAAGGTCGCGATCCACGCCGAGGGCGAGCGCGGCGACCGCCGCTCGTACACGTACGCGGACCTGCAGCGCGAGGTCTCCCGGGCCGCGAACGCGCTGACGGACCTCGGCGTCGTCGCCGGCGACCGGGTCGTCGTCTACCTGCCCGTCATCGCCGAGACGATCGTCGTCACGCTGGCCATCGCCCGGATCGGCGCCGTGCACTCGCTGGTGTTCGGCGGGTTCTCCGCGGAGGCCGTGCGGTTCCGGGTGCAGGACACCCGCGCGAAGGTCCTGGTCACCAGCGACGGGCAGTTCCGGCGCGGGCAGGCCGTCGAGGTGAAGTCCGCCGCCGACGAGGCCGTGGCGGGCCTGGACCACGTCGAGCACGTGCTGGTCGTGCGGCGCACCGGGCAGGACGTCGCCTGGACGCCGGGCCGGGACGTCTGGTGGCACGACGTCGTGGACACCGCGTCGGACCAGCACGAGGCGCAGGCGTTCGACGCGGAGCACCCGCTGTTCGTCATCTACACCTCCGGCACCACGGGCAGGCCGAAGGGCCTGGTGCACACCACCGGCGGCTACCTCACGCACGCGTCGTGGTCGCACTGGGCGGTGTTCGACGCGAAGCCGGACGACGTGCACTGGTGCACCGCGGACCTCGCCTGGGTGACCGCGCACACCTACGAGATCTACGGCCCCCTGACCAACGGCCTCACCCAGGTCATCTACGAGGGCACGCCCGACACCCCGCACCGCGAGCGCCACCTCGAGGTCATCGAGCGGTACGGCGTGACGGTGTACTACACGGCGCCGACGTTGATCCGGACCTTCATGACCTGGTTCCCCGACGGGCTGCCGACGGGCCACGACCTGTCGAGCATCCGGCTGCTGGGCACCGTCGGCGAGGCGATCAACCCCGAGGCGTGGGTCTGGTTCCGGTCGCAGCTCGGCGCGGGGACGGCCCCGGTGGTCGACACGTGGTGGCAGTCCGAGACGGGCGCCGCGGTCGTGGCGCCCCTGCCCGGGGTGACGACGCTGAAGCCGGGGTCCGCCAGCCGGGCGCTGCCGGGGCTGTCCGCGCGGGTCGTGGACGCCGACGGCGCCGAGGTGCCGCGCGGGTCCGGGGGGTACCTCGTCATCGACCGGCCGTGGCCCGGCATGGCCCGGACCGTGTGGGGCGACCCGCAGCGGTACCTCGACTCGTACTGGCGGCCGTTCGCGGCCCACGGGTACTTCCTCGCGGGCGACGGCGCGTCCTGGGACGCCGACGGTGACATCTGGCTGCTCGGCCGGGTGGACGACGTCGTGAACGTCGCCGGGCACCGGCTGTCCACCATCGAGATCGAGTCCGCCCTGGTCGCGCACCCCGCCGTCGGCGAGGCGGGCGTGGCGGGCGTCGCGGACGCGGTCGGGGGGCAGGCGGTCGCGGCGTTCGTCGTCCCCGCCGTCCCGCCCGGCCCGGTCGAGGACGTCGCGGCGTGGCGGGCGGCGGCCGCGGAGCTCCGGGAGGCGCTGCGCACGCAGGTCGCCCGGGAGATCGGTCCCGTCGCGAAGCCGCGGCACGTCATCCTGGTGCCGGAGGTCCCCAAGACCCGCTCCGGCAAGATCCTGCGGCGGCTCCTCGCCGAGCTGCACGACGGCCGCCCGCTCGGCGACCGCACGTCCCTGCAGAACCCCTGGGCGGTCGACCAGATCGCCGCCCTGCTGCCCCCCACCACGGCCGAGGAGGCCACCGCCCGATGACCCGCCCGGACGACCACCGCTTCGGCTTCCGCACCCGCGCCCTGCACGCCGGGGCGATCCCCGACGCCGCGACCGGCGCGCGCGCCGTGCCGATCTACCAGACGACCTCGTTCGTGTTCTCCGACACCGCGGACGCCGCGAACCTGTTCGCGCTGCAGAAGTACGGGAACATCTACTCCCGGCTCGGCAACCCGACCGTGGCGGTCCTGGAGGAGCGCATCGCGTCCCTCGAGGGCGGGATCGGCGCCGTCGCCACCGCGTCCGGGATGTCCGCCGAGTTCATCACCTTCGCCGCGCTCGTCGGGGCCGGGGACCACGTCGTCGCCTCCGCGCAGCTCTACGGCGGCACGGTCACGCAGCTCGACGTGACGCTGCGCCGGTTCGGGGTGGACACCACGTTCGTCGCCGGCACCGACCCGGCCGACTACGCCGCGGCGATCCGCCCGGAGACCAAGGTCGTCTACACCGAGGTCGTCGCGAACCCGTCGGGCGAGGTCGCCGACCTGGCCGGCCTGGCCCACGTCGCGCATGCCGCGGGCGTCCCGCTGGTCGTCGACGCCCCGCTGTCCCCCCCGTACCTGGTCCGGCCGATC
>DAMBCY010000433.1:0-1117 GCA_032056255.1 Cellulomonas sp.
GGCGACGGTGGGCCAGGCGGGGGCGGGGGCGATCACGGGGACGGGCACGACGCACTCCTCGGCTCGGTGGCGGGAGGGGTGAACGCGCCGGGACGTCGGGGAGCTCCCGTGGCCGCCCGGCCGTGCCGGACCGCTCAGGTGCCCTCGGCCTGCGGGCGGTCGCGGTCCTTGCTCGGCTGCACCCGCTTCGGCTCGCCCGGCATCTTCGGGTACTCCGGCGGGTACGGCAGGTCGCCGAGCGCGTGGTCGCGCTCGTCCCTGGCAGCGAGCTCCAGCAGGCCGTCGAGCGAGCCGGAGGCGTCGGTGCCCGTCCTCGCCCGGTCCGCCCCGGCCGTCGCCGTGCGCGCGACCAGCGGGGCGAACAGGTCGCCGACCGCGGCGAACCGCGCGGGCATGGTCGTCACGTCGAAGTCGTCCGGGTGCACGTCGGGCACCTCGTCCCAGCGCAGCGGTGCGGAGACGGTGGCGCGGCGGTTCGGGCGGACCGAGTACGCGGAGGCGATCGTCCGGTCCCGGGCCATCTGGTTGTAGTCCACGAAGATCGTCTCGCCGCGCTCCTCCTTCCACCACTTCGTCGTCACCTGGCCGGGCAGCCGGCGCTCCAGCTCACGGCCCAGGGCGATGGTCGCGCGGCGGCACTGCGTGAACGTCCAGCGGGGCTCGATCGGCACGAACACGTGGATGCCGCGCCCGCCGGACGTCTTCGGGAAGCCGGTCAGCCCGTGCTCGGCGAGGATCTCCCGGACGTGCGGGGCGACCCGGGCGGCGTCGTCGAACGTCGTGCCGGGCTGCGGGTCCAGGTCGATGCGCAGCTGGTCGGGGGCCTCGACGTCGGCGCGGGTCACCGGCCACGGGTGGAACGTCAGCGTGCCGAGGTTCGCGGCCCACGCGATCACGGCGAGCTCGGTCGGGGTGACCTCGTCGGCGGTGCGGCCGGACGGGAACGTGATCGTCGTCGACTCGACGTAGTCCGGCGCGCCCTGGGGCACCCGCTTCTGGAAGAACGCGTCGCCCGTGCTGTCCGCCCGCGTCGACAGCCTCGCGCCCTCGAACCAGCCGCGCGGCCAGCGCTCGAGCGTGGTCGGGCGGTCGCGCAGCGCCCCGAGGATGCCGTCGC
>DAMBCY010000433.1:1127-3520 GCA_032056255.1 Cellulomonas sp.
AGTACCGGACCACGTCGAGCTTCGTCAGGCCGCGGTCGGGGAAGTACACCTTGTCCGGGCTGGAGACCCGCACGGTCCGCCCCTCCACGTCGATCTCCTCGGCGGGCACCTTCGACGGGCTCATCGGCTCACCGTAGAGCGCCCGCCGGGGGTGCGCACCCCTCCCGGCGGGTCAGGCCGCGGGGGAGCCGCCGTCGGAACCGTCGGTGGTGGCACCGGCGTCGGCGGCGAGCGCCGCGTCCAGGTCCGCCAGGATGCGCCGGCACTCCTCGACGTCCCACGGGGTGCCCGCGATCTCGAACTCGAACAGCACCGGCCGGTGCGAGCGCTCCGCGATGCTCCGGGCGGCCATCTGGTAGTACCGGCCGAAGTTCCGGTTGCCCGATCCCATGACGCCGACCATCCGCCGCCGGTTGACCGGGGAGCGCAGGAACCGGCGCACGCCCTCGGGGACGGTGTCGTTCCGGTCGTTGCCGGTCTTGTACGAGGGCGTCAGCAGCACCCACGGGCCGTCGACCTCGCTGAGCCGGTGCTCGCGCTCGGCCAGGTTGAACACGGGGCGCCCGAGCCGCACGGCGAACGACGTCACGACCCCGGAGGCGGAGGAGTAGTAGTACACCGGGGTCTGCCGCACGCTCACGTCCCGACCCTCCCCGCTGCTCCCGCACACGACGAAGGACCAACGTCCCCCGTCCCCTTGGTGCCTCCCGCACGCCCGTGCGGTGCTCGGCACGCCGAGGCGTGGCTCCGGCGACGTCCGCCTCGGCGCCTCGGTGCCACCCTCGCGGGGGGGGGGCGGCCGGGCACCTCCTGGAGGGGGTGCCCGGCCGTCGTCGGTGGGTCAGAGCTGGTCGCCCGTGCCGCTCGCCGTGGGGGCGCTCGCGTCGTTCGCCGGCGCCGCGCCGCCGCGGGCCGCGGCGATCGACTCGTGCGCGGCCGCGACCACGGCGTCCGCCGTGATGCCGAACTCCTCGTAGAGCGTCTCGTACGCCGCGGAGGCGCCGTAGTGCTCGAGCGACACGGCGCGGCCGGCGTCGCCGAGGATCCGCCACCAGGACAGCGCGATGCCGGCCTCGACCGAGACCCGCGCGCGGACCGAGGACGGCAGCACCTGCTCGCGGTAGGCCTCGTCCTGCTCGGCGAACCACTCCAGCGACGGCGCCGAGACCACGCGGGTCGGGACGCCCGCGGCCTCGAGGGTCTCGCGGGCCGCGACGGCCAGCTGCACCTCGGAGCCGGTGCCGACCAGGATGACCTCCGGCGTGCCGGTGGACGCCTCGAGCAGCACGTACGCGCCGCGGGCCACGCCCTCGGCGGACGCGAAGCCCTCCTCGCCGCGGGGGAACGTCGGGACGTTCTGCCGGGTGAGGACGAGGGCCGCGGGACCGTCGGTGCGCTCGAGGATGGTCTTCCACGCCTGGGCGGTCTCGTTGGCGTCGGCCGGGCGGACCACGGCGAGGCCGGGGATCGCGCGGACGGCGGTGAGGTGCTCGACCGGCTGGTGCGTCGGGCCGTCCTCGCCGAGGCCGATGGAGTCGTGCGTCCACACGTAGATCGCCGGGACGCCCATGAGGGAGGCCAGCCGGACCGAGCCGCGCATGTAGTCGGAGAACGTGAAGAACGTCCCGCCGTAGGCGCGGGTCAGGCCGTGCAGCACGATGCCGGACAGGATCGCACCCATGCCGTGCTCGCGGATGCCGAAGTGCAGCGTGCGGCCGTACTGGTCGCCGGAGAACTCGTGCGTGGAGCGCTCGGCCGGGATGAAGGACGGCTCGCCCTTCATCGTGGTGTTGTTCGAGCCGGCGAGGTCGGCGGAGCCGCCCCAGAGCTCGGGCAGCACGGGCGCGAGGGCGGAGAGCACCTCGCCGGAGGCGGCGCGGGTGGCGACGGACCTGCCGGCGGGGAACGTCGGCAGCGCGTCGGCCCAGCCGGCCGGGAGCTTGCCCGCGACCAGCCGGTCGAGCAGCTCGGCGCGCTCCGGGTTGGCGTCCCGCCACGCCTCGTAGCCCACGGTCCACGCGGCCTTGGCCGCGGCGCCGCGCTCGAGGGCCTTGCGGGTGTGCGCGATGACCTCGGGGTCGACGTCGAAGGACTTGTCGGGGTCGAAGCCGAGGACCTCCTTGAGGCCCTTGACCTCGTCGGCGCCGAGCTTGGACCCGTGCGAGCCGTGCGTGTTCTGCTTGGTCGGCGAGGGCCAGGCGATGATCGTGCGCAGGCCGATGAACGACGGCTTGTCGGTGACGGCCTTGGCGGCCTCGATCGCCGCGTGCAGCGCGTCCACGTTCTCCGTGTACTCGCCGCCCTCCGTCCAGTCGACGAGCTGCACGTGCCAGCCGTAGGCCTCGTAGCGCTGGAGGACGTCCTCGGTGAACGCGATCTCGGTGTCGCCCTCG
>DAMBCY010000434.1:0-3483 GCA_032056255.1 Cellulomonas sp.
GGGGTCTCGCGCCGGCGCCGGCGCGAGACCCCCGACCGCGTCGCGTCAGGACTGCGGGACCGCCACGGGGGCGGCGGGCGGCGCGGCGGGCGTGCGGCGCGGCGGGGCGAAGAAGGCCACCACCACCGCGCCGACCAGCGCGACCGCGGCGGGCAGCAGCAGGGACTGGCCCATCGCGGCGGCGAACCCGTCCTTGATCGCGTCCGGCAGCGCGCCGGCCGCCTCCGCCGCCCCGGTCGAGTCGCCCGCGCCGGCACCGAGCTCCGCGACCAGCCGGGCCTGGATCAGCGCGGCGATCGCCGCCGAACCGAGCACCGACCCGATCTGCCGGGTGGTGTTGAACACGCCCGACCCCGCACCCGCCTGCTGCCGCGGGAGGTTCCGGGTGGCGACGGACGAGATCGGCGACCACAGGCACGCGCTCGCGACGCCGAGCAGGGCGCTCGGCAGCAGCAGCCGCGCCCACCGGTCGGGGTCGGGGGTGAGCCACAGCGTGAACCAGACCAGGGCCGCGGCCTGCAGCAGCATGCCCACCAGGGCGATGTTCCGCGGGTTCGCGGCGTCGACGCGGCGGCCGACCACCGGCGACAGGACGAGGGTCATGACCGCCATCGGTGCGAGCATCAGCGCGGACCGGGTGGGGGAGAAGCCCAGGACGAGCTGGTAGAAGAACACCAGCGGCAGGGCCATCCCCGTCACGACGAACCCGAGGGTGCTGATCGCGCCGTTCGCCAGGGCGAAGTTGCGGTCCCGGAACAGCCCGAGCGGCAGCAGCGGCTCGCCGCGCGTCCGCGACTGGTGCACCACGAACAGGACGAGCACCAGGGCACCCGCGCCGACGACGCCCCAGACCGGCAGCCAGCCGCCGATCAGGCCCCAGTCGTACGACTGGCCCTCCTGGATGCCGAACACCAGCAGGAACATGCCGACGGCGCTGAGCACGACGCCGACGACGTCGAACGAGTGCGCGTGCGTCTCCAGCGCCGGGACCAGCCGCCAGGCGAGCAGGAACGCCACGACGCCGACCGGGACGTTGACGAAGAAGATCCACTCCCAGCCGAGGCCGTCGACGAGCACGCCGCCGAGGATCGGGCCGACCAGGGTCGCCACGCCGGCGGTCGCACCCCACAGGCTCATCGCCTTGCCGCGGGAGTCCGGCGGGAACAGCCGGGTGATCACGGACATCGTCTGCGGGGTCATCAGCGCGGCGCCGAGCCCCTGGAACGCCCGCGCGGCGATCAGCGCGCCGATCGACCCGGACAGGCCGCAGGCCGCGGACGCCAGCGTGAAGACCGTCAGCCCGGCCAGGTACACGGGCTTGGGCCCGAACCGGTCGCCGAGGCGGCCCGTCACGAGCAGCGGCGCGGCGTAGGTGAGCAGGTAGGCGCTCGTCACCCAGATCACCGCGTCGATGTCCGTGCCGAGCCCGACCATGATGGCGGGGTTCGCGACGGACACGATGGTCGTGTCGACCAGGATCATGAAGAAGCCGACGACCAGTGCCCAGAGGGCAGGCCAGGGCCGGACGGTGGTGGGCACGGGGTTCCTCGTTCTGCGGACGGGAGGGCGGGTGCGCGCCGGGGGCGCGGCCGGGGTCACCAGGCGATGTCGCCGGACTCGATGCCCTCGATGAACGTCGCGATCCAGCGCGACTCGGTCTCGTACACGGCGATCTGGTAGGTCAGGTCGACCCAGTAGCGGGTCGGGAGCTGCTTGGCGGTCACCGCCGTGACGCCGCCGCGCAGGGTGTCGAGCTCGTGGTCGAGCCGGGAACGTCGGTCGCGCAGCAGGTCGAGCACCTCCGCGCGGGGGAGGTTGGGGGCCTCGGCGAGCGCGAGCGGGAAGCGCGGGAACTCGTTGACGGGCGCCGCGAGCATCGCGGACAGCGCGTCGGACAGGGCCTCGCGGCCGGTCGCGGTGATCTCGTACGTGGTGCGCTCGGGACGGTTGCCCGCGCGTCCGGTGCCGACCGCCCGGATCAGGCCGTCGCGGTGCAGGCGGTCGACCGTGTGGTACAGCGAGCCCGGGCGCACCTTGACCAGCCGGTCCGTGGCCCGGTGCAGGAGCACCTGGTGCAGCTCGTAGGGGTGCACCGCGCCCTCGACCAGGACCGCGAGCGCGGCGACCGCGAGCGGGGTCAGGGTGCTGGTCACGAGTGCTCCTTGTCGAATAGTCCACGTGGACTATAGGCCCGCGCCCGGGGTCGCGCCAGGCGCCGCGGCGTGACTGCGCTCACGGCGCGTCGAGGTGGGCGACCAGCAGGTCGGTCGCCGCGACCGCGAGCAGCGCCGACTCCAGGTCGGCCACCGTGTCGTCCGGCGCCCGGTCCGTCCACCAGCAGCGGTCCGTCGGGTCCGTCGCCCTCGCGCCGCACTCCGACTCGCGGTAGCCCTCGGGGAGTACCGCCGCGCCGACGGCCGCCACGATCTGCTCGCGCTGCTCCGGCCACCGGTTCCGGTCGACCACCCCGCGCGCCTGGCCGGTCCAGAACGGTGCCGCCCACAGCAGCAGCGCGACCGAGGCGAGCGCCAGGGGCAGGGTGACGGCGAGGACGGCGGCGACGCGGCGACGGTTCACCCGGAGGTCATCGGCGCACGGCGCCGCCGGCATGAGGCCGGGACGAGCCCGCGCGGAGGTCAGCTGCGGGCGAGCAGCTCCGTGACCAGCGCGGGGAGCGACCGCTCGATGGGCTCGCGCACCACGCGGTCCGCCACGTGGTCGTAGGCGGTGGGCTCGGCGTTCACGATCACCACCTCCGCGCCGACCTCCGCGGCCAGCCCGGCGAGGCTCGCGACCGGCTGCACCGTGAGCGTGCTGCCCACGGCGACGAAGACGTCGCCGTCCTGCGCGGCGGCGATCGCCCGCTCCAGGGCCCGGTCCGGCAGCCGCTCGCCGAAGTACACGACGTCGGGCTTGAGGACGCCCCCGCACAGCGCGCACGGCGGGTCCGGCTCGGCGTCCAGCCGCGCCAGCACGTCCGTGGTCGGCTGCCGGTCCCCGCACACCAGGCAGGACGTCGTGCGGAGCGTGCCGTGCAGCTCCACCACGTCGTGGTCGTCCAGGCCCGCCGCCTGGTGCAGGCCGTCGAAGTTCTGGGTCAGCACCGCCTGCAGCCGGCCGGCCCGCGCCAGGTCGACCAGCGCGCGGTGCCCCGCGGCGGGGCGCGCGGTCCACGCGGGGTGCTCGCGCCACATCCGCCAGCCGCGCCGGCGCACGTCCGGGTCGGCGACGTGGCGGCCGAGGTCCAGCAGCTCCACCTGGTCCGGGTGCCGGGTCCACGTGCCCTCCGGGCCGCGGAAGTCGGGGATGCCGGCACCCGTCGAGATCCCGGCGCCGGTGAGCACCGTGACCCGCAGGCCCGGGGCGGGCATGTGCATCGCCGCTACCTCCCGCGCCGGCCGCGGGTGCCGCCGCCCCTGCCCTGGCCGCCGGGCCGTCCGCGTCCGCCGCCGCTCGTCGCGCCGCCGCCGGGTCGGCCCGACC
>DAMBCY010000435.1:0-3476 GCA_032056255.1 Cellulomonas sp.
CCGACGCCCGGGAGCGCGCGGTCCTCGCCGCGCGGCAGCAGGTCGACGGCGTGCTCCGCACGGTCGACCCCGCGCTGGAGCCGACGCGCCGGCTGTCGCAGGACACCGCCCCCGTCGTGCTGTCCGGCGTGGTGGCCGGCGACCTGCGGATCGGGTCCGGGCAGCCGCCGTGGGACGGCCCGCGCGAGCTGGTCGCGGTGGACGTGGACGGGTCCACCGCGTGGCGGACCTCGCTGGAGGCCGGGGGCAGCACGGCCCCGGGGGTCCCGGGCCTGGGCTCCGAGTACCCGGTCTGCCTCGGGGACGGCGACCCGGTCACCGTGGTCGACTGCCTGCTGCTGGACCGCGCCGGTACCACGACCACGGACGACGGCTCCTGGGTCCCCGGGCCGCCGCAGGCCGGCCGGCTGGTGTCCGTCGACCCCGCCACCGGCGAGCGGCTCGACGAGCGGGAGCTGCCCGCCCTGTCGTCCTGGGGCGGTGACGACCGGGTCCAGGTGATCGCGTCGGTGGTCGGCGACACGCTCCGGGTGTCGGCCTGGCCGTCGGGCGCGGCCCTCGTCGGCGACCCGCTCTGGCGGACCGAGCTGCCCGTCGAGCCCGCCTGGCTCACGTCCGACGCCCGGACGTGGGCGCCGCACGTCTCCGTGCAGCGCGGCCACGTGCTCGTCCTCGGCCCCGCCGGGTCGTGGGCGTTCGCCGCCGACGACGGCCGCCCCGAGGGCTCCGGCCGCGACTACCTGACGCTCACCCGCAGCGGCTACCTCACCGACCCCGCCGTGCCGCCGCGGGTGCTGGACCGCGACGGCAGCGTGCTCGCGACGCTGCCCGGTCCGCCGCTGACCCTCACCGCGGACGACGGCAGCGTGGGCGACGTCGACCTCGTCGTCACGGCGCCGTCCGGCGACGGGGAGCGCGCGCTGGTCGCCTACGACGTCGCGGCGGGGACGGAGCGCTGGGCGCTGGCCCGCCCGGACTGGCTCGACACCTCGGCCGTCGTGCTGGACGGCGTGCTGTACGGCAACGACCGGGCGGCGGTCTGGGCGGTCGATGTCGCCACCGGCCGCGAGCTGTGGCGGACGCCGGCGCGGGTGCTGTCCGAGACCGGTGGCGTGCTCACCGACGGCCGGTCCCTCCTCGCGGTCGGCTCGACGCTCGACCTCACGCAGGCCGGCGTCCCCGTCGGCCCGGCCGCGGGGCAGGAGCCGGGCGCCGCTGCCGCGAGCTCGCGCACGGTGCTCGCCTTCGCCCTCGAGGACGGCGCGCTGACCTGGGCGACCCGCCTGCCCGACGAGGTCCAGGGCGTGTGGGGCTGGCAGGGCGACCTGCTCGGCTTCGGCGCCGAGGACGTGCTGGTCCTCAACTGAGGGGACGGGCGCCTCCGGTGCCCCGGCCGGGTGTGGCAGGATGGCCGGTGGACCGAGGGGGGTCACCCGACCTCCCTCGATCCGTGTCAGCGAAGACACACTGACACTCTTCACGACGGATCGTCCGGCACGTACCTGCCGGTGAAGGGATTGATGACGCATGGCTACGGTCACGTTCGACAAGGCCACCCGGGTCTACCCGGGCACCGAGCGCCCCGCTGTGGACGCTCTCGACCTGCACATCGAGGACGGCGAGTTCCTCGTCCTCGTCGGCCCCTCGGGCTGCGGCAAGTCGACCTCGCTCCGCATGCTCGCGGGCCTCGAGGACGTCAACGCGGGTCGCATCCTCATCGGCGACCGCGACGTCACCGACGTCCAGCCGAAGGACCGGGACATCGCGATGGTGTTCCAGAACTACGCGCTGTACCCGCACATGACGGTCGCCGACAACATGGGCTTCGCGCTCAAGATCGCCGGCACCCCGAAGGCGGAGATCCGCACCCGTGTCGAGGAGGCCGCCAAGATCCTCGACCTCACCCAGTACCTCGACCGCAAGCCGAAGGCGCTCTCCGGCGGTCAGCGCCAGCGCGTCGCCATGGGCCGCGCGATCGTCCGCCAGCCGCGCGTGTTCCTCATGGACGAGCCGCTGTCGAACCTCGACGCCAAGCTCCGCGTGCAGACCCGCACGCAGATCGCGTCGCTGCAGCGCCGCCTCGGCGTCACCACGGTCTACGTCACGCACGACCAGACCGAGGCGCTCACCATGGGCGACCGCATCGCGGTCCTCAAGGACGGCCTCCTGCAGCAGGTCGGCACCCCGCGCGACATGTACGACACCCCCGCGAACGTGTTCGTCGCCGGCTTCATCGGCTCCCCGGCCATGAACATCGGCACGTTCCCGATCGTGGACGGCGTCGCGACGGTCGGCTCCGCGGGCATCGCGGTCCCGCGCACCGCGCTCGACTCGCTGGCCGCGGACGACAACTCCTCCATCACCATCGGGTTCCGCCCCGAGGCGCTGGACGTCGTCCCCGAGGGCACCCCGGACGCGATCCCGGTCATCGTGAACATCGTCGAGGAGCTCGGTTCCGACGCGTTCGTCTACGGCGCGCTGGTCGGGGAGGCCCGTGCGGCCGACGTGACCTCCGGCGCCGGCGACTCGCAGGTCATCGTGCGCGTCGACCCGCGCCAGGTGCCGGGCAAGGGCGACAAGATCTGGGTCCGCATCCGCACCGGCGAGCAGCACCTGTTCCACGCCGGCTCGGGCGAGCGCATCACCGTCTGACGCACCACATCTCCACCCGAAGGGGCGGGGCCGGGCACACGCCGGGTCCCGCCCCTTCGCCGTCCGATGGGAGGATCGACCCATGACCCCACGCACGCGCCTGCAGATCACCGCGGCCGCACCGGACCCGGCGCTGCTCGACCTGCCCTGGGACGTCCCGCTGGCCGACTGGCCCGCGGACCAGCTCGCCGCGCTCCCCCGCGGCATCTCCCGGCACACGGTGCGGTTCGCGCGGCTGTCCGGCCGGGTCATCGCGATCAAGGAGATCGGCGAGACGGTCGCGTACCGCGAGTACGAGCTGCTCCGGCAGCTCAGCAAGCTCGACGTGCCCAGCGTCGAGCCCGTCGGCGTCATCACCGGGCGCACCGCCCCGGACGGCGAGCCGCTCGAGGCCGTGCTCATCACCCAGCACCTGCGGTTCTCGCTGCCGTACCGGGCGCTGTTCAGCCAGTCGCTGCGCCCGGACACCGCGACCCGGCTGATCGACGCCCTCGCCGTGCTGATGGTGCGGCTGCACCTCGCCGGCTTCTACTGGGGCGACGTGTCGCTGTCGAACACCCTGTTCCGCCGGGACGCCGAGACGTTCGCCGCGTACCTCGTCGACGCCGAGACCGGCGACCTGCACGACCGGCTCACCGACGGGCAGCGGGGCTACGACCTGGAGGTCGCCCGGGTCAACATCATCGGCGAGCTGATGGACCTGCAGGCCGGCGAGTTCCTCGAGGAGGAGGTCGACGCCGTCGCGATCGGCGCGATGCTCGTCGAGCGGTACGAGGAGCTGTGGGTCGCGCTCACCCGGTCCGAGTCGTTCGGGCTGAACGAGC
>DAMBCY010000436.1:0-3469 GCA_032056255.1 Cellulomonas sp.
CGCGACGTCGGGGGCGGTGAGGTGCATCAGCTTGAGCACGACGGTCAGCACGCCGTCGAGGTGCCCCGGCCGGGTCGCACCCTCGTGCACGGTGCCGATCGACCCCGCGCCGACCCGCACCACCGGGTCGCCGTCGGGGTAGACCCCGGCCGGCTCGGGCGCGAACACCACGTCGCCGGCACCGAGCAGGTCCGCCCCGGTCAGCGCGGCCACGTCGCCCGGCAGGTCCCGCGGGTAGCGGTCCAGGTCCTCCGCCGGGCCGAACTGCAGCGGGTTCACGAAGATCGTGACGACGACCTGCTCGGCGCGGGCACGGGCCTCGCGGACCAGGGCCAGGTGACCGGCGTGCAGCGCGCCCATCGTCATCACCACCGCGCGGCCGGCCCGCCCGCCGGTGCCGTGCGCACCGACCTGCGGTCGCGCCGCGAGCGCGGCCGCGAGCTCCTCGCGGCTGCGCACCACCGTGGGGGCACCGGTCCGTGCCTCGGTCATGCCTGGTCCTCCTGGTCGGCGGGCGCGGGGTCCTCCCCGTCGCGGGTGTCCTCGTCCTGCTCGTCCCGCGCCGTGGGACCCCGCGGCGGGGCGCTGGGGTCGTCGCCGCGCTGCACCGTACTCCCGCCCGGACCCGGGGCGTGAGCCGGGCCCGCGTGGCGGGCGGCGTCCTCCGGCGCGACGTCGCCGGACGCCAGGGCGTCGAGCAGCGCCTCGCCCTGGCTCTCGTCCAGCAGGCGGGCGGCCAGGGCCCGGCCGGTCGCGGCCCGGGCCAGCGCGCGGTAGGACGCGGCGACGTCGGTCGCCCCGGTGCGCACGCCGAGCGCCGCGAGCACGTCGAGGTGGTCGCGCACCGTGCCCGCATCCCCCCGGCGCACCGGCCCGGTGAGCGCGGTGACGGCGCCGCCGGTGACCGGGGAGCGCACCTCGGTGCCGTCCGCCCCGCCGCTGGTGGACTCCGCGCGGAGCGCGCCGTCCAGCGCCGCGGAGAGCAGCGGGCGCAGCACGGCGCCGGGGTCGGCGACGCCCGCGTCGGCGAGGGCCTGGCCCGCCTGCGCGACGAGCACGACGAGGTGGTTCGCCCCGTGCGCCAGGGCGGCGTGGTACAGCGGCCGCGCGGCCTCGTCGAGCACCACCGGCTCGCCGCCCATCTCCACCACCAGCGCCTGCCCGATGGGCAGCACGGGCGTGGGGGCGGTGACGGCGAACGTGCAGCCCACGAGGCGCGACAGGTCGAGCGAGGTGCCGGTGAAGGTCATCGCGGGGTGCAGGGCCAGCGGGATCACCCCGGCGGCGCGCGCCGGGTCGAGCACCGCGGTCCCGTACCGGCCGGCGGTGTGCACGACGATCTGCCCCGCCTGCCAGGCTCCCGTCGTCGCGAGCCCCTGCACGAGGTCCGCCAGCGCGTCGTCCGGCACCGCCAGCAGCACGAGCTCGGACCGGCGGACGACCTCGGGCACGTCCAGCACGGGCACGCCCGGCAGCAGCGCGTCCGCGCGCTCCCGGGACGCCTCCGACACCGCGCTCACCCCGACCACCGGGTGGCCGGCCGCGCGCAGCGCGCTGCCCAGCACGGCGCCGACCCGGCCCGCGCCGACGACGCCGATCCCCAGCCGCGTCATGCCCGGCGCATCCACTGCTCCGGCCCCGCCGTGGCACGCGCCGCCCGGGCGCGGGCGGCCTGCTCGTCCAGCAGCCCGGCCGCGACCCGCGCGTCTAGGTGGTCCACCCGCGGGGACACCGGGCCGGGCGTCGAGTGCAGCTGGAACGACGCCAGGCCGAACCGGCGCTGCAACGGCCCCTGCGCGAGGCCGAGGGACTGCGTCCGCTCGTGCGGCACGACGACGAGCCGGCGCACCAGCACGCCGGAGCGCAGCACCAGGGCGCGCTCGGTCACGGCCACGCCGTGCCGCCGCCAGCCGACCGGGTCCAGCCAGCGCGACCGGCGCGGCGCGAGCGCCCAGGTCCCGTCGCCCTCGCGGCCGGCCAGCCCGGCGTCGACGAGCGCGCGCGGGTCGGCGTGGCCGAGGTCCGGCAGCACCATCCACAGCGCCAGGAGCGCCTCGTCCCGCGTCCCGACCGGCAGCAGCACGTTCTCCGACTGGGTCTGGTCCTCCCCCGAGCCGTAGCCGGCCACGTTCACCTCGACGCGCCACCAGTCGGGGCGCCGCCACAGCAGGCCCTGGGTGATCTGCACGGCCTGCACCCGGCCCGGCGGCACGGTCTGCGCGCGCGCCTCGGTCAGCCCGTGCCGGAGCCGGATGCCGTCCGGGGAGATGCCGGCCCGGAAGTTCGCACCCCGGTTGAACCGGGTCCAGGTGTAGGACACGACGCCGAGCAGCGCGGGCAGCAGCGCGAACGCCGACTCGAAGCGGCCGGAGGCGACCACGAGCACCACGAGGGCCACGGCCAGCGCGACCAGCCACACGGTCGTCGACGACAGCAGCGTCGAGGCGAGCAGGCGGCCGACCGGGACCTCGTAGACGTGACGCTCGGGCGCCACCGGCGCCGGGACGCGCACCGCGGGGTCGGGGCCGGCGGACGGCCCCCCGGCGAGGGCACCGTCCGCGGCGTGCACCGGCGCGGTCCCCGGCGGCACCGTCGCCGCGGCCGCCGGACGACCGGCGCCGCGGTGCAGCCCGGCCGCGCGGGCCAGCAGCTCCGCGCGCAGCTGCTCGGCCTCGGCCTCGCGCAGGAACGCCAGCGAGACCGCCGAGCCCGCGCCGCCCGCGACCTCGAGCCGCAGCTCGGACAGCCCGAGGATGCGGGCGAGCAGCGGCTGCACCACGTCGACGGCCTGCAGCCGGTCGAGCCGCGCCTGCCGCTGCTGCCGGAACACGACGCCGGAGCGCAGGTGCACCGCGTCGTCGGTGACGGCGAACCGCGTCATCCGCCAGGCGACCGCCGAGTAGCCGAAGCCGATCAGCCCGATCACGACGACGGCGCCGAGCACGACCAGCCACGCGCGGCCGCCGAGCCACTCCGCGAGCTGGCGCACGTCGTCGGCCGCGTTCCAGGCGACGACGCCGAGCGCGACCACGACGACCTTCCAGCCCTTCACGGCCGGCGTCACGGGGTGCATCCTTCGCCAGCCGAGATCGTCCTCGGGCGGGGCGACGGGCGCCGCGGACGGGACGGGCGGGACCGGCGGCGCCGGGGTGCCGGCCGGCCCGGGGTGCTCGCCGGTCACAGCCCCGCCAGCCGGGCCTCGCCGCGCGACGCGAGCTGGTCGCGCAGGCGTGCGGCCTCCGCCGTCGGCAGGCCGTCGATCGAGGCGTCCGTGCCGGGCGACGCCGTGTGCAGCTGCACCGACGCGATGCCCAGGTTCCGGGCCAGGGGTCCGGCCGAGACGTCGACGTACTGCATGCGCCCGTACGGCACGACCACCATCGAGCGGAACAGGATGCCCCGGCGCAGCAGCAGGTCGTCCGCGCGCTCCGCGTAGCCCATCGCCCGCACCTGGCGCGGCACGAGCCAC
>DAMBCY010000437.1:0-1799 GCA_032056255.1 Cellulomonas sp.
CGGCGGGCGCGTACACGAAATTCGGGAACACCCACGACGAGGAGTGGGCCGGGTTCGCGGGCGTCGACCTGGGGCCGGACGGCGCGGACACGCTGACGTTCTCGTACGACAAGCCCACCGACAAGTCGACCGCGAACAGCTGGTTCGACATCCGGCTCGGCAGCCCGACCGGCCCGACCGTCGCGTCGACGCCGATGCTGGCGACCACGGGCACCGGCTGGGGCAGCTACGTCACGCAGTCGGTGACGGTGCCCCGGGAGGCGTTCACCGGGACCCAGGACGTGTACGTCGTGTTCCGGATGGACAAGACGCACACGTCGGGCGCCCCGTACGTCGCGAACGTCGCCTGGTTCCAGTTCGGCGACTCCACGGCGGTCGACTCCTCCGCGACGACGGTGCAGTTCGAGTCGATCCGGTCCGGCTACGGCAACCTGAACGCCGCCGGCACCGGACTGGTGGACGGCGTCGACTTCTCCGGCGCCGACCTCAAGACCGAGGCCGGCTCCGTGGGCGGCCAGCTCGCCGGGACCAAGGACGGCGGCTGGGTGCGCTACCAGGTGGACCTCGCGTCGCACGTCGCGACCTCGCTCCAGGTGCGGTACGACGCCCCGTCGAACCGGGTGCGCGACGGGCGGCTGGACGTGTACGTCGACTCGATGGCGGGCGACCCGTTCGTCAGCGTCGACCTGACGACCACGGGCTCCGCCTGGGGCACCTACCGCACCGCGGACGTCGTGCTCCCCGCCGAGCTCACGGGTAGCCACGCGCTGTACGTCGCGCTGCACAGCACGGTCACGGCCACGGAGCTCTACGTGGGCAACCTCGACTGGTTCGCGCTGGGCTACGGCACGGACAAGGCGGCGCTGCGGGACGCGGTGCGGGACCTGGCGGGTCCCGAGGCGCACCCGGACCGCTACATCGCGGCCGAGTACCGGGTGTACGCGCAGGCCCTGGCGGACGCCCGGGCCGTCCTCGCCGCACCCGACGCCACGGCGACCCAGGTCGCGCACGCGCTGCGCGGGCTCACCGTCGCGGAGGGCCAGCTGGTCTGGAAGGTCGTCAAGCAGGTCGCCGACCTCGTCGCGCGGGCCGAGCAGGCGGGCGAGGCGGAGTTCACGCCGCGGGCGTGGGCGGCGCTGCAGGACGCGCTGGCCGTCGCCCGGGGCCTGGACGCCGCGAGCTCCTACGAGGCGTACGGGTCGGCGCTGGCCGGGCTCGCGACGGCGCTCGAGGCGCGGGGGGTCGTCTACGCGCCGACCCTCGCGGTCGCAGCCGGTCCGGTGGCGCCGGGCGGCCTCGTCGACGTCACGGGCGCCGGCTTCGCCCCGTCGGAGCAGGTGACGCTGACGCTGGCGGTGACGCCGGCCGTCGAGGTCGCGCTCACCGCGTCGGCCACCGGTTCCCTCACGGGGTCGGTCACGGTCCCGGACGGGACCGCGGACGGGACCTACGGGGTCTCGGCGCTGGGTGCGGACTCGGGCGTCCCGGCCACGGCCGACGTGGTCGTCCAGGCCGGGGCCGTGGTCCCGGTCGGCACCTCGCTGGTCCTGCGGGCCGACCCGGTCGCCCCGGTCTCCGGCGCGGCGCTCACCCTGACCGCCGAGCTGGCGCCGGCGGAGGCGGTCGGCGAGGTCCGGTTCCTCGACAACGGCCGGACCGTGGCCGTCGTCGCGGCGCCGGGCGGCGCCGGGACGATCGCCGCCACGGTGGTCGCCGGCGCGGTCGGGGAGCACCGCCTCACGGCGACGTTCGTCCCGTCCGACCCGGCGGCGTTCACCGGCGCGACGGCCGAGGCGGTG
>DAMBCY010000437.1:1809-3440 GCA_032056255.1 Cellulomonas sp.
GGTGCTCGTCACCGTCGCGGCCCCGCAGGCGTCCGACCCGACCCTGGCGGTGTCGGCCTCCCGGGTCGTCGCCGGCGGGACGCTGCGCCTGACGGGGGCGGGCTTCACCCCGGGGGAGACGGTCACCGCCGTCCTGCACTCCGACCCGGTGACGCTCGGCCGGACGACGGTCGACCTCGCGGGCGCGTTCGCGCTGGACGTCGTGGTCCCCGCGGACACCCGCGCGGGCCGGCACACCGTCGTGGTGACCGGGGACGCCTCGGGTGCCTCGGCCGCCGCCGCCGTGACGGTGGTCGCGGCCGCCGACCCCGACGGGGACGACGACCCGGGCGCCGGGGCGGGGTCCGGCGCGGGTGCCGGCTCCGGGTCGGGCGGCGGACGCGCCCCCCTGGCCGTCACCGGCGCGGAGGTGCTCGGGGCCTCGGCCCTCGGCCTGCTGCTCCTGGTCGCGGGCGGTGCGCTCGTGGTCGTGCGGCGCCGCCGGGCGGCCGCGGACGACGAGGTCAGGGAGGGCTGATCGTCTCGCGGTGGCGCAGCACCCCTCGGGCCCGTCGACCACCCGGTCGGCGGGCCCGAGGCGCGCCCGCCACCGAGGGCCGGGCGGTGGCGCACGTGGTGAGGGTCACGCGGCCCGCGGCGTGGACACCCCCGGCCCGTCCGACGGGTGCGCTGTAGGGTGCCGGGGACAGGCAATTCCTTTAACACCGTCCCGTGAGGCGGGGAAGGAGACGGCCCGGATGACTTCCGGTACCCCCGTGCCCGACGACGTGAACGTCGGCACCCCCAGCACCGACGGCGGCACCGTGGTGCTCGGCGAGCAGGACGTGGCCCGCGCGCTGACGCGCATCGCCCACGAGATCCTCGAGCGGAACAAGGGCGGCAGCGAGCTCGTCGTCCTCGGCATCCCGACCCGCGGCGTCCCGCTGGCCCAGCGCCTCGCCGAGCGGCTCGCCGCCGTGGAGCCCGGCCTGGTGGCCGAGGAGCTGGTCGGCAGCCTCGACGTGACGATGTACCGCGACGACCTCGCGCAGCACCCGACCCGCACGATCGGCGCGACGCGGGTCCCCGCGGGCGGGGTCGACGGCAAGGTCGTCGTCCTGGTCGACGACGTGCTGTACTCCGGTCGCACGATCCGGGCGGCGCTGGACGCGATCAACGACCTCGGCCGCCCGCGGGCGGTGCAGCTCGCCGCGCTGGTGGACCGCGGCCACCGCGAGCTGCCGATCCGGGCGGACTACGTCGGCAAGAACCTGCCCACCTCGACCGCCGAGCGGGTGCGCGTGCTGCTCGCCGAGACCGACGGCCGCACGGCGGTCGTCATCGAGAGCGGGGCGGGGCGATGAGGCACCTGCTCTCCACCGCGGACCTGGACCGCGCCGCCGCCATCCGCGTGCTGGACACCGCCGCGCAGATGGCCGCGACCCAGGGCCGGCAGATCAAGAAGCTGCCGACGCTGCGCGGCCGCACGGTGGTCAACCTGTTCTTCGAGGACTCCACCCGCACGCGCATCTCGTTCGAGACGGCCGCGAAGCGGCTGAGCGCGGACGTCATCAACTTCTCCGCCAAGGGCTCCAGCGTGTCCAAGGGCGAGTCGCTCAAGGACACCGCCCAGACCCTGGAGGCCATGGGCG
>DAMBCY010000438.1:0-3439 GCA_032056255.1 Cellulomonas sp.
CGAGCTGGCGCTGCACGACGTCGACGCCGAGCGGCTGGCCGTGGCGGAGGGCACCGGGCGCCGGCTGGTCGAGCAGCTGGGCACCCCTGCCGTGGTCACCGCCACCCTGGACCGCCGCACGGCGCTGGCCGGGGCGGACTTCGTCGTCAACATGATCCAGGTCGGCGGCATCGACGCGACGATCACCGACCTGGAGGTCCCCGCCCGGTACGGGCTGCGGCAGACCATCGGCGACACCACCGGCGTCGGCGGCGTGTTCCGCGCGCTGCGCACGTTCCCGGTGCTGGAGGCGGTCCTGCGCGACATGCGCGAGGTGTGCCCCGACGCGCTGCTGCTCAACTACACCAACCCGATGGCGATGAACGTCTGGTGGGCGTCGGTCGTCGCCCCCGACATCCGCACGTACGGCCTGTGCCACTCCGTGTACTGGACGGCGCACGACCTCGCCGAGCTGGTCGGGCTGGACGTCTCGGCCACCCGGTACCGCGCCGCGGGGGTGAACCACCAGGCGTGGCTGCTCGACTGGACCGCCGACGGCCAGGACCTCTACCCGCGCCTGCGCGAGAAGATCGCGGCCGACCCGGAGCTCGAGCGCCGCGTGCGGGTCGAGATCTTCCGCCGGATCGGCTACTACCCCACCGAGACCAGCGAGCACTCCTCGGAGTACCTGCCGTGGTTCCTGCGCTCGGACGCCCAGGTGGAGAGGTTCCGGATCGAGCCGCTGCAGTACGTCGGGATCAGCCGTGCGAACGTGGCGGAGTTCGAGCAGGCCCGCATGCTGCTCGCCGCCGGGTCCGACCTGCCGCTGGAGGGCGGGGCGTCGGAGTACGCGCCGCAGATCATCCACTCCGTGCTGACCGGGACGCCCCGCGAGATCCACGTCAACGTGCCGAACGCCGGACTGATCGACAACCTGCCGGCCGGCGCGGCGGTCGAGGTGCCGGCGCTGGTCGACGCCGACGGCGTCCGGCCGGTCGCCATGGGCGCCCTGCCCCCGCAGTGCGCGACGCTGAACCGCACCTACCTGTCCGTGGCCGAGCTGACCGTCGAGGCCGCCCGCACCGGCGACCCGCGGCTGGTCCGCCAGGCCGTGCTGGTCGACGGCAACGCGTCGTCCTCGCTCACCCCGGACCGCATCTGGGAGCTGTGCGACGAGCTGGTCGCCGCCCACGGGGACCTGCTGCCCGAGCCGCTGCGCGCCGCGGTGCCCGCCACGTCGCTGTGAGCGCGGTCCACACCCGGTTCCTGGTCGCGGAGGCGGCACGGACCGGCACGGCGGTGCTGGCGTTCAACGTCATCACCCTGGAGCACGCCGAGGGCGTGGTCGCCGGGCTCGAGCGCGCGGGCGTGTCCGGCCTGCTCCAGGTCTCGGAGAACGCCGTGCGCTACCACGCGCACCGGATGGGCCCGCTGCTGGCGGCGTGCCGCGAGGTCGCCGCCGCGGCGGCGGTCCCCGTCGCGATCCACCTGGACCACCTGCGGGACGAGGCGCTGGTGCGCGAGGGCGTCGCCACCGGGCCGGCGCTCGGGGTCACGTCGGTGATGGTCGACGCCTCGGAGCTGGACGACGCCGCGAACGTCGCCACGACCGCGGCCCTCACCCGGGTCGCGCACGGCGCAGGCCTGTGGGTGGAGGCGGAGCTCGGCGCGATCGGCGGCAAGGGCGGCGCGCACACCCCCGGGGTCCGGACCGACCCGGACGAGGCGCGGGAGTTCGTCGCCGCGACCGGCGTCGACGGGCTCGCGGTGGCCGTCGGCAGCGCGCACGCGATGACGTCCGCGACCGCCCGGCTGGACCTCGGCCTGGTCGAGCGGCTCGCGGCGGCGGTGCCGGTGCCGCTGGTGCTGCACGGGTCCTCGGGGGTGCCCGCCGCGACCCTGCGGGACGCCGTGGCCGCGGGGATCCGGAAGATCAACATCGGCACGGCGCTCAACGTGGCGCTCACCGAGCAGGTGCGCTCCGCCCTCGGCGGCGACGGGCGCCTGACGGACCCGAGGACGTACCTGTCCCGCGGCCGCGACGCGGTCGCGGAGCTCGTCGCGGCCACCGCCCGCGAGGTCCTGGGCGCCCCCTCCCGCACCTGACCGGCGGCCGCGCCCGGCGCCGTCCTCAGGGCAGCCCGAGGACGCGGCGGGCGTTGCCGGCGTAGACGGCCGCCAGCTGGTCCGGGGCGAGGTCGAGGGCCGAGACGGTCCAGCGGCCCTGCGGCGGGACGGGCTCGCCGGGGGCGTAGTCGAACGCCTCGTCGTCGGTCTCCAGGAACCGGAACGCCGTGGTCAGGGCCTCGGCGGTGAGCGGGAACGCGTCGGTGCCGAACAGCACGCGGTCGCCGAACCGCTCGATCAGCCGCCGGGTGCGCCGGGGCTGCCGCCCGAGCTCGGCGGTGCGGCCCGCGAGGTCGACGTGCCAGTTCGGCGCGGCCGCGAGCAGCCGCTCCACCCGGTCGAGGTCCTCCGCGGCGCAGCCCACGTGCGCGCCGACGTAGGTGGAGCAGGCGGTCGAACGTCGGGTAGCGGGTGGTGTCCGCGAACGACCACTCCGGGCACCCCACCAGCTCGTCGACCCGCTCGTTGTGCGCGTCGAGCGGCTGGAAGAACGCGATCGGGTCGGCGACGTGGATGAGCACCGGCAGGCCGAGATCGCCCGCGAGCGCCAGGGTGCGCACCACGCGCGGGTCGTCGGGCAGCACCAGGGCGCCGGCGGCGTCCCGGACCTCCAGCCCGAGGTTCTTCCACACCTTCACGCCCGCCGCGCCGCGGGCCGCGCAGTCGCGGAGCCGGTCGGCGAGCAGCCGCTCCCCGTCGTCCGCCGCGAGCAGGGTCCAGTCGAGCTGGCAGAACGTGCGGAACCGCGCGGGGTGGGCCCGGTCGTACCGGTCGAGGTTCGCCTCCAGCTCGTCGCCGTGCATGCCGTCGAGGTTCACGACCGTGGCGACGCCGTGCTCGTCCATGAGCGTCAGCAGCGCGTCGACGTCGGGGGCGGTCCAGCCGGGGCCGGTGAGCCAGCGGCCGAGGTGGTTGTGCACGTCGACGCACGGCACGGCGCTGCGGGCGACGTCGGTGCGCCGGGTCACGAGGGTGCTGCGCGGCTGCCAGTCCGCGAGGCGCAGGTCGGCGAGCGGGTGCGCGTGGTCGGGGCGGTGCCCGGCGGGGACGGTCACGGGAGGCTCCACAGGGTTCGATCAGCAAGAGTGAGCGTTTCATGCACTTTGCTAGGCAGCGCGCGCTCAAGTGAGCAGTATGGCGGTCATCCCGACCCGACGCAGTCATGCGCCGGCGAGCAACCCGAAAGCGAGCATCACCCGTGAGCACCTCGATCACCGCACGCGAGATCGCGAGCCAGCCGGACCTCTGGGCCCGCGCGATCGCCGAGGCCCCCACCCTGGGGGCGGCCCTGGGGCACCCGGGCGAGTCCGTCCTCGTCCTCGGCTGCGGCACC
>DAMBCY010000439.1:0-3432 GCA_032056255.1 Cellulomonas sp.
CGCAGGCCCTGTGGGTCGTGGTGCTCCTCACCGCGCTCGTGACCGGGTGGTCGAACGCGCTCTACCTCGCCGGCGCCCGGTGGGCGTCCTGGGGCGGAGCCGAGTGGCTCGTCGGCACGGCCGGCGTCGCCGAGCCGGTCGTCCGGCTCGCGGAGAGCTCGACGACCTTCGCCGTCTGGCCGGTGCTCGTCGACGGCTGGGCCCGGCACCGCGACGGCGGCGGCGAGGCCTGGGCGATCGTCCCCGCGTTCGGGTGGACGCTGCTCGGGCTCGGGCTCGGCTCCCTCGCGGCGGTGCTCTCCGGTCCGGTCGCCTGGGGCCCGCCGGTGCTGCTGACCGTCCTCGGCGTGCTGGTGCTCGCGATCACGCCGGTCTCCGGCCGGCCGCTCAGCCGGTACCGGGACCGCCAGGCGTGGGCGCGAGCACACGGCACGCTCGCCGTCGCGGTCGTGACGAAGGTCGAGATCGAGACCGTCACCAGCGTCGACCGCTGGAGGGCCACCCTCACCTACGAGGACCAGCAGGGCCGCACCCGCTGGCACCGGGCGTCCCTCCCGACCCGGGAGCACGTGAAGCCCGGCGTCGGCGACCGGTACGAGGTCCGCTACGACCCGGCGCACCCGGGTCGACGGTCCTCGATCCACGTCGACCTGAGGCGTCCCGCGGGCACCGGGCGGCGCTGAGCAGCGGCGACGTCGGGCCCGCGGTGGACGACTCAGCGCTACCCGCTGCTCAGCGCCACCACCGGTGAGAGCCTCGCGGCCCGCAGGGCCGGGAACAGGCCCGCCGCCGCGCCGACGAGGGCGGCGAGGACCGGGCTCGCCGCCGTCGTCCCGACGGGGATGGCGACGGGCTGCCCCGTGACCAGGGCGAGCGCGGTCGCCGCGCCGGCCCCGAGCGCGAGACCCGCGAGCCCGCCGACGAGGGCCAGGGCCGCGGCCTCGGTGAGGAACTGCGCGGCGACGTGCACGGGGCGTGCGCCCAGCGACCTGCGCAGGCCGATCTCGCCGCGGCGCTCGAGGACGGTGACGACCATGGTGTTGGCGATCCCGACCGCGCCCACGAGCAGCGCGATGCCGGCGAGGGCGACGCCGAGGGCGCGGAGGGAGTCGTCGGCGGTGGTGCGGGCGTCGGCGAGGTCGGTGAGCGTGGTGACGGAGACGAACGCCGAGCCGGGGCTCGCGGCGGAGGCCAGCAGAGCGGTGACGCGGGAGAGCTGCCCGGGTTCTGCGCGGACGTAGACGGCCGAGATGTCGCCGATCGAGGTCCCCTCGAAGGCGTCCCGGACCCAGTGGTCGCCCAGGATGGCCGCGGTGTCGATGTCGGTGGCGAGGCCCGCGGACCCGAGGACGCCCAGCACCCCGTACCACTGCCCGCCGATCCAGACCCGGTCCCCGGGCTCGGTGCCGCCGAGCCGTTCGGCGGCGGTGTGCCCGAGGACGGTGACGGGCAGACCCCGGGTGGCGTCGTCGAACCAGCGCCCGGAGGCGAGCTCGCCCTCGATCGCCCGGAGCACGTCCGGGCGCGCGACGGCGACCCGGAGGCCGTTCGTCTCCGCCTCGGGCACGAGATCGGTGCGGTAGACGTGGATGTCCTCGGGCGCGGTCTCGAACACACCGACGTCGGCGATCCCGTCGACGCGCCGGATCGTCTCCGGCGCGGTGCCGGGGAGGGGGACGGGCGTGTCCTCGGGTCCCGGTGCGGGGGCGACGACGGCGAGGTCGGCTCCCATCCGGTCGAGGTCGGCGAGCAGCTGCGCCTGGTTGGAGGCGGCGGCACCCGTCAGGGCGGTGAGCGAGGCGATCCCGATCGCCACGCCCAGCGAGGCGAGCGCGGTGCGCTGGGGACGGCTGGCGAGCCCCAGCCAGGCGGTGCGCAGCAGATCCCGGAGAGACAGCCGGCTGCGCGGCACGCGTGCGGCGTTCACGGTCATCAGCCGGCTCGCGGGGCGCATCGCGGCGTGGCGTCGGCCGGCCCGGCCTCGGGTGGGTGCCGGTCGACGATGTGGCCGTCCTTCAGGCGGATGCGGCGCGGGAACCGCTCGGCCAGGCCGGTGTCGTGGGTGACCATGACGACGGCGGTGCCGGTGTCGGCGACGGCGGCGAGCAGCGCGACGACCGCCTCTCCGGTGGCGGAGTCGAGGGCCCCGGTGGGTTCGTCGGCGAACAGGACCGCCGGTTCGCGGACGAGGGCGCGGGCGATCGCGACGCGCTGCTGCTCCCCGCCGGAGAGCTCACCGGGCCGGCTGCGCAGGCGGTGCCCGAGTCCGACCGCGTCGAGTGCGGCGACGGCACGCTCGCGCCGCCGCGCCGACGGCGCACCCGTGTAGAGGAGCCCGGTGGCGACGTTCTCGGTCGCCGACACCGTCGGCATGAGGTGGAACTGCTGGAACACGAAGCTGATCCGCGACGCCCGGATCGCGGACCGCCTCGCTTCCGACATGCCGGTGACGTCCTGGCCGTCGACGAGCAGCGTGCCCTCGGTCGGGTCGTCGAGGGTGCCGAGGACGGACAGCAGCGTGCTCTTGCCCGACCCGGACGCGCCGACGATCGCCAGCGCGTCCCCGGAGCGGATGCGCAGCCAGCTGGGATGCAGGGCGGGGACGGGCGGGGTCCCCGGGTACGTCTTGGCCACGCCGCGCGCCTCGATCACCAGCGCCCGTGGTGCGCCGTCCACGCCGACGGGGAGCGAGACGCTCATCGCGAGATCACCACCCGGTCCCCCTCCGCCAGGCCCGGCGCGTCGGCGGGAGCCCCCTCGACCTCGGACCCGGAGGCGAGGACCTGCACACGGGCATCGGCGACGAGCCCGATCCGCACCGGCACCCGCACGATCCGGTCGTCGGCGAGCACCTCGACCGCGTAGACGTCCTCCGCCGTCGCGACCAGGGCCGTCGCCGGGACGACGAGCGTCGCCTCGTCCTCCGCGGTGCCCTGCACGACGACCCGGACGGAGGTGGGGCCCGTGGCGGCGACCTGCTCCTGGTCGGGGAACTCGATCGTCGCCGTGGCCGGGGTCGTCCGACCGTCCTCGCCCGTGGGCTGCCCGCCGGGGTCGACGGCAGCGAGGACGTTCTCCAGCTCCGTCCCGTCCGGCAGCACGACCGTCACGGGTGTGTCCACCGTGAGCTCGCGGGCCTGCGCGGCGGTGAGCGGTGCCGTCGCCGTGAGCGTGGTGGCGGTGTAGGTGGCAGGACTCACCCCGGTCTGCCCGAGCTCGCCGGTGACCTGGGAGATGCGGATGCTCGGTGCGTCCACCACCACGACGTCCGCCGCCGCCACGGTCCCGGTCACGGACAGGCCGAGATCTCGCTGCCAGCGGCGGACCGCCTCGGTCGTCCGCCAGTCGAACCGCGTGTCCGGCTCGCGGTCGAAGAACCCGAGCCGCGCGAGGTTCTGCTCGAGCTGGAGCACGTCCTGGCCGTCGTCGACG
>DAMBCY010000440.1:0-3423 GCA_032056255.1 Cellulomonas sp.
GCTCGTCCCGACCACCCGGCCGGTCCCCGTGCCCGCCGTGCTGCTCGCCGGTCGCCTCGGCGTCTCGGTGCTCCGCGTCGCCGGGCCGGCACCCCTGCGCGCGCTCGCCGACGTGACGCTCGCGGTGGCGCGACCCGACGTGCTGCACGCCCACGCGCTGCGGCGGGCCGCGGCCGCCGTCACCACCGAGCAGCTGGACCTGTCGGCCGTGCTGCGCGCCGTGGCCGGCGCGCTCGACGGGGTGGTCGCGGTGCAGTCCGGCTCCCGGCTGCTCCAGGCCGAGCGCGGACCCGACGCGACCGACCAGCCGGCGTTCCAGACGGTGCACCTGCGGCCCGGCGCGGTCGCCTACTCGCGGATCGCGAACGGCCGCGCGGTCGCCGTCCAGCCGGTCCCGCTGCCCCCGGACCTGCAGGAGCGCCCGCTGCTGCTCGTCGCCCAGCGCCGCGGTGGCGGGCCGCTCTGGCGCGAGCTCGCCCTCGACACGCTCCAGGTCGCCCGCAACGCCGTGGCCGCGTGGGCGATCAACCGCTTCCTGGTCGACGAGCGCGAGCGGCTCGCCCGCGCCCGGCTCCTGCAGGAGCTCCTCGCGGAACCCGACGCCCTGACACCGCGCGCCGAGGCCGAGGCCGCCGCGCTGGGCTGGGGGCTCGACGGCTGGCACGCCGCCGTGCACCTGCGCGCCACCGAGGGCGGCCCCGTGCACGGCGCCACGCTCACCGTGGTCGAGGAGCTGCTCGCCCAGTCCGGGCTCGGCACCGCCGGCCTCGTCCCGCAGGCCACGGGCGCGGTCTTCTGGCTCACGTCCCCCGACCTGGCCGGGCTCCCCTCCGACCACGACCTCGCGGACCGGCTCGACCCCGTCCTGGAGTTCCTGTCCGAGGAGCCCGACGGCCAGGCGCTCACCGCCGGTCTCGGAGCCGCCCGCCGGGGGACGCTCGGGCTCGCGCGGTCCCTCGTCGAGGCCCGCCGCGCCTCGGTGCTCCCGGCGACCACCCCGTCCCGGGTGCGCCGCGGACGGGGCCGGCGCGTGGACCGCGTCCTCGCCCTGTGGGACCTCGACCCCCTGCTGCGCCAGGAGTCGCGCACCGTCGTCGAGCCGCTGCTCGCCGAACCCGTCCTGCTCGCGACGCTGCGCGCGTTCCTCGACACCGGCGGCTCGGCGGCCGGGACCGCCCGCGCGCTCGACGTCCACCGCAACACCGTGCGCTACCGCCTCGCGCAGATCGAGCAGCGCCTGGGCGTGACGCTCGCCGAGCACGACACCCGGATCGCGCTCGCCGTCGCGCTGCGGCTGGTGCCGGGGACCGAACCGCGCGGCGCCGGTCGGGCGGACGGCGGCGGCTCCGGGCGCTAGCGGCCCGGGACGCCGCGGCCGGGTCGGGGCCCGGACTCGCGCGACGCTGCCGGCATCCCGTCCAGGATCGCGGCGAGGCCCGTCGACATCGCTTCGTCGTCCCCGCGTCAGCGAGGTCGAACCGTTGCCGCGACCCGCCGCGCGTGATGCCTCGACCTCATCGCGAGCCCCCGACCTCGGCGGGGCTAGGCGGCGCGGACCGCGCGGCGCGCGACGAGGCGGTTGAGCCGCTCCGACATGACCAGGCCCAGGGCCACGAGGACGGCGGTGAACAGCGGGAAGATCCACGTCCCGGCCCACGTCGACAGCGCGCCGAACAGCGGCGGGGCGAGCGTCGAGCCGGTGTACGCCGCGGCCATCTGGATGCCGATGACGGCCTGCGAGCTGTTCCGGCCGAAGTTGACCGGCGTGGAGTGGATGATCGCGGGGTAGATCGGCGCGCAGCCGAGCCCGGCCACCACGAGCCCCGCCAGCGCCAGGACGTCGGTGCCGACGGGCAGCGCGATGAGCACGACGCCGAGCGCGACCGTCGCGAAGCCGCCGCGGATCAGCAGGCGGTCTCCGACCCGGTCCGCGAAGAAGCCGGCCAGGAACCGTCCGCCGGTGATGCCGAGCAGGAACAGCGCGCCGAACGCGGCCGCCGTGGCGGCGTCGACCCCGCGGTCGGTCACCAGGTAGGTCGACGCCCACAGGATCGCGGTGCTCTCGAGCGCGCAGTACGCGAAGAACGCGGCGAGGACCAGCACGACGCCGGGGATGCGCAGCGCCTGGGCGAGCGGCACGTGCGCGCCGCCCCTCCCGGACGGCTCGGCGTCGCCGTCGTCGGCCGCGGCACCCGCGACGAGCCCGGCCGGTCGGGCACGGTCGACCCGGCCCCACAGCGGCAGGCTGACGAGCAGCACGAACGTCAGCGCCGCCTGGGTGCCGCCCACGATCCCGTAGGCACCCGACCAGCCCAGCCCGGCGGTCAGGGCGTGGCTCATGATGAACGGGCTGATCGAGGCGCCGACGCCCCAGAAGCTGTGCAGCCAGTTCATGTGCCGGGCGGCGTAGTGCAGGGCGACGTAGTTGTTCAGCGCGGCGTCGACGGCGCCCGCGCCCAGGCCGTACGGGACGGCGCAGAGGCACAGCAGCCAGAACGAGCCGGAGAACGAGAACCCCACGAGCGCGGCCGCGGTGAGCCCGACGCTCACGGCTGTGACGAGCCCGGCGCCGAACCGGCGCGTCAGGCGGTCGGACGCGAGGCTGGAGACGATGGTGCCGCCGGCGATGACCATGGTCACGATGCCGGCGAAGCCGAGCGGGACGCCGAGGTCCTCGTGCATGACCGGCCACCCGGCACCGATCAGGGAGTCGGGCAGCCCGAGGCTGACGAAGGCGACGTAGATGATCGCCAGGAGGAGTGAGTACACGTCGTGCTGCGCTGCCTTTCCACGGCTCGTGCATCGGCTTCGAGGAGCCGTGGGACCGGACCCCTAGTGTACGAGCGTACACATCACGACGACCGGGGGCGTGCGTGCCACACGCCGAGCTCGACGCGTGGTTGCGGCGCTACGGGTTCCTCGGCGTCGACGGCACCGAGGCCGATCCGGCCGCCGCGCCCTGACCTGCCGGAGGCCGTGCGCGACGAGGCCCGTCGGTCCCGGCCGGCGTCACGGGCCGCCCGCGGCCCGGCCGGATCGCCACCAGCACGCTCCCGAGCACCACGACCACGCCCGCCGCCTGGAGCACCCCCAGCCGCTCCCCCGCGACCAGCGTCCCGAGCAGCACCCCCGTCACGGGGTTGAGCAGCCCGATCACGCCGACGTGCGCGGCGGGCAGCCGGGCCAGACCGCCGAACCAGCACACGTACGCCAGGGCCGTCGCGACGAGGCTGGTGAACGCGAACCCCGCCACGGCCGGCCCGTCGAGCGCAGGCGGCGGCCCCTGGACGGCCGCGGCGACCGTGAGCACGAGGCCACCGAGGGTCACCTGCCACGCGGTCGCGGCGAGCACGGGCACGTCGGTGGACCACCGCTTGCCGAGCAGCGCGCCGACCGACGACACGAGCAGCGCGGCACCGGCGG
>DAMBCY010000441.1:0-3422 GCA_032056255.1 Cellulomonas sp.
AGGCGCCCCGGCCGGCCCCTCAGCCGGGTTGAGTGCCCGATCGGGGCGGACCTGAGTGGTGGAAACGCCCATCTGTGAGGGATTTCCGTGGTTCCGGCGACATCGAGCCGGTGCCGCTGGGTGGTGCACCGGTGCGTCCGGCCACCGAGCCCGCACCGCGGCCACCCGGCGTCTCCCGCAGCCGCCGCGCTGCTGGTCAGCCCTCCCGCCAGCCCGCCAGGTCCCCGCGGCTGACGAAGCCGAGCTTCCGCAGCGCCCGGCTCATGTGGTTCTCGACGGTGCGCACGCTCAGGTACAGCCGGTCCGCGATCTGCCGGTTGCTCAGCCCCTCGCGGGCGAGCGTCGCGACCTCGCGCTCCCGGGCCGACAGCGGCTCCGCACGCGCTACGCCGGACACGCCGGGCGGCGTGCCCACGGGCCCGCGGCCGCCGACCCCGAGGTACTGCTCCGCGCCGCGCACCAGGGACGGGGCGACCTCGATGCTGACCTCGGGCACCAGGGCGGCGACCTCGGCGCGGTCGTCGCCCGCCATCGCGACGTGCAGGCGCACGTAGGGCTCGAGCAGCGGCACCGAGACCCGCTCCAGCGCCTGCCGCACCACCCGGGCGCGAGCCGGCGTCATGCTGGCGGGTCCGCCGATCCAGGTGACCAGGGCGGGCTGGAGCAGCCCCTCCTCGGCGTACCGCTGACCGGCCTGCCAGGCGGTCTGGCCCGACGTCGTGGTGTCGCCGGAGGCCGACGCGACGGCGATGTGGGCCATCACGCGCAGCGACCGGATCAGCGGGTGGTAGGCGTGCGGGGTCTTGTCGAGCTCGCGCACCAGCACCTGCGCGAGCGTCACGTTGCCCGCGTGCGCCTGGAGCACCGCCCCGAGGGTCAGTCCCCGGCGGTAGAAGGTCGTCTCGATCGGTCCGGCGGACCCGAGCCGCAGCGAGGTGCTGACCACGCGCCACGCCGCGGCGGCCTGCCCGGAGAAGTACAGGACCTCGCCGAGGGCGCTCGCGTGCACCCGGATGCCGAGCGCGTCCACGTCGTCGTACGCGGTGTCGAGCATCCGACGCTCCCACCGCTCGGCCTCGACCAGCCGCCCTGCCGTCATCAGGCTCAGGCCGCGCAGCGCCGCGAGGTAGTGCCCGACCTCCGGCTCGGCGTCACCGACGTCCGCGCGCTCGCAGACGCGCAGCGCCTCCTCCGGCCACCCCGCCTCGAGCAGCGCGGCCGCGCGGACCACGACGGGCCAGCCGCGGAAGAACCGGACCGGCACGTCGGCGGGCGGCTCGTCGGCGACGTCGCGCGGCGAGCGGCCCTCCGCCAGCTCCCGGACCAGCCGCGCCTTCATGTCGCGCAGCAGCGTGAACGGGGCCAGGTCCGCCTGGAGGTCGGTCAGCCCGGCCTCGACCTCCTCGGGCGACGCCCCGGCCCACGCGCCCCACCGCGCCCGGTAGTAGGTGAAGACCAGACGCTCCTGCTCGCCGTCGCGCTCCGAGACGCGGGTGCCCGCGAACACCGCCGCGAGCTGCTCGGTCGCGGGCCGGCGCATCAGCAGCGCGAGGTACGCGTTCGCGTTGGTGACCGTCGGCGCGTCCAGCCAGGCGCTGCGCCGCGCCGCCTCCTCGACGGTGGCGCGCTCGTGCACCAGGCCGGCGAGCTCGGCGGTCCAGCGCCAGTAGACGTCCCCGTCGGCGCTCGGCTCGCCGAGCAGCACCGCCGTGAGGTCGCCGGACGGGAGCTCCGGCGGGGTGAAGTCCGGGCCGGCCTCGACGGTGACCCGGCCGGCGAGCTGCCGCCGGCGGAAGGTCCCGAGCCGGTCGCGCAGCGCGCGGGCCAGCACGGGCGGCGAGACGCCCAGCATCTCCCCGGAGCCCGTGACCTCGTGGCTGACCACCCGCCCGCAGTCGGTGAGGTCCGCCAGCACCCCGGGGGCCACCAGCCGCGCGGCGACGTCGGCGGGAACGGGTCCGATGCCCGCGAGGAACTCCAGCGCGTCGACCTGCGCCGGCGGCAGACCGGACAGCAGGGCGAACGCGACCACGTCCACCGGGACCTCGACGAGCGTGCCGTCCTCGACCCAGAGCCCGTCGACCCGGCGCAGCACGCCCGCGGCACGCCCGGCATCGGCGATCGCGACGACGGCGTGCGGGTTGCCCGCGCTCTGCGCGGTGACGGACGCGATCAGGCCGGCGTCGGCGGGCGCGCCCAGCACGGACGCGAGCAGGCTGGACACGGCGCGGAACCCGAACGGCGGTATCCGCACCTCCGCGGGCGCGCGCTCGATCAGCACCTCGCGCATGCCGGCGGTCGGCGCGTGCAGGGGGTCGACGGTGGTCCCGGCGACCAGCAGGCAGGACGTGCGTCCGAGCACGCGCCGCACCACCACCAGGCTGCGGTCGTCCATCCGGTCGACGTCGTCGACCAGCAGGATGCTGCGCCGGGGACGCAGCTCGTCGCAGAGCCAGTCGGTCAGCGCCGTCTCGTCGGGGACGCGGACCGGCGCGGAGGCGTGGTCGAGCAGCGCCGCGAGGTCGCCCGGCCCGGAGGCGCGCAGCAGCAGGCCGACGACACCGCGCCGGGACGCGTCACCGAGCAGCGCCTCGAGCACCGCGGACTTCCCCGAGCCGCGGTCGCCGCGGACGATCACGTCACGGCCGAGGGGCAGCCACCGCTGCACCGCGGCGACGGTCACCCCGAATCCCTCGGCTTCCACCGCGCCTCCCCCTCAGGGTTCCCAGGGGGCCGGGCCCCTCCCGGTCTCCCGGATCGACGTACCCACCCTGGTCGGTCCGCGCCACTCAACCGGCCCATCGCATCACCTACTCCACGACGTCGGCCAGTGCCATCCGGGCACTTCGGGAGCAACCGTCCGATATCGCGTCGGACCTCCCCCACCCGCTCCACCTACCCGAGGACGGATCGGACCAGGCGAGGGAGTGCGCCTGGGTGGGTGCTCCGGCTCCGCACCCGCAGCAGCGACGACCCCGTCGGTGCCACCGACACGTCGACGGTGCGCTCCGGGGAGGACACCGTCGGCGCGGAGCGACCACCCTCGGCGCGTCGGAGGCACCGAGGGGGTGGGGGGGTCAGCGGGTGAGGGTGGCGCCGTGGGTGCGGATGACCTCGGCGTACCAGTCGAACGACTTCTTCTTGTAGCGGGCCAGGGATCCGGTGCCGTCGTCGTCCCGGTCGACGTAGATGAAGCCGTACCGCTTGCTCAGCTGCGCCGTGGACGCCGACACCAGGTCGATGCAGCCCCACGTGGTGTAGCCGAGCACCTCGACGCCGTCCGCCGCGGCCTCGCCGACCTGCACGAGGTGGTCGTTGAGGTACGCGATCCGGTAGTCGTCCAGGACGGTCGGCACGCCGTCGACCTCGACCAGCTCGTCGCGCGCACCCAGGCCGTTCTCGACGATGAACCACGGCTTGCG
>DAMBCY010000442.1:0-3420 GCA_032056255.1 Cellulomonas sp.
CCTGGGCGAGGGCCGGGTCGAGCTGCTGGCGGACGCGCTCGCCGAGGTCGCGGCGGACACCGCGCCCTTCGCGCTGCGGCTCGCGGGTGCCGGGGTGTTCGCGCACCGGACGCTCTGGGCGGGCGTCGGCGGCGACGTGGACGCGGTGCACGCCCTGGTCGAGGGCTGCCGGGAGGCCGGCGACGCGCTGGTCGCCCGCCAGGACGACCGGGTGCCGTCGCGTCCGCACCTCACGCTCGGCCGGGTGCCGCCCGCCCGCGGGTCCCGCCGGCGCGGGCGCCGGGAGGACGTCGGCCCGGACCCGGGGGACCTGCTGGTGCACGCCCTCGCGGTGTACCGGGGGCCGTCCTGGCCGGTGGCCGAGCTCGTGCTCGCGCAGTCGCTGCCGGGCGAGGGGCGGGCCGGCGGGCCGCTGTACCGGCCGCTCGGGCGCTGGCTGCTGGGGGGCTGACGCGAGCAGGCCCGGCCGGTGTGGCACCATGGCGCGCATGACCGCTGCGCCGACCGGCCACCCGCGCCGATTTCCCGGGCCCGTCCCCGGGCCCGTCGTCAGCACGCGCTGACGCGCAGCACGCACCGACCGCCGGAGGGCGGACGGTCCGCCAGGTCCGGGGCGGGCGCCACTAGACTCGCCCGTTGGCCGGTGCGGCACGCCTTCGCGTGCGCCGGCCCCCACCGTCGCCTGGAAGGTCCGGATGTCCACGCCTGACACACCCCCGCTGTCCCCGCTCGACCCCGACGCGGTCGCGCACGCCCTGTCCGACGCGCTGGCGGCCGTCGCGGCCGCGCGCGACCTCGACGAGCTCAAGACCGCGCGGCTCGCGCACACCGGCGAGCGCAGCCCGCTGGCCCTCGCGAACCGCGCGATCGGCGGGCTCGCCCCCGCGGACAAGGCCGCCGCCGGCAAGACCGTCGGGCAGGCCCGCGGCCGGCTGAACGCCGCGATCGCCGCCCGTGAGGTCGAGCTGGCCGCCGAGCGCGACGCCCGCGTCCTCGTCGAGGAGGCCGTCGACGTCTCCCTGCCCGTGGACCGCGCCCCGCGCGGCGCCCGGCACCCGCTGGAGCTGCTGCAGGAGCGCGTCGCCGACGTGTTCGTCGCCATGGGCTGGGAGATCGCGGAGGGCCCCGAGGTCGAGGCCGAGTGGTTCAACTTCGACGCCCTGAACTTCGGCCCGGACCACCCCGCGCGCCAGATGCAGGACACGTTCTACGTCGCGCCGGGCGCGGGCGAGCCGGACCCGCACCTGGTGCTGCGCACGCACACCTCGCCCGTGCAGGCCCGCAGCCTGCTCGAGCGCGACCTGCCGGTCTACATCGCGTGCCCCGGCCGGGTGTTCCGCACCGACGAGCTCGACGCGACCCACACCCCGGTGTTCCACCAGGTCGAGGGACTCGCGGTCGACGAGGGCCTGACGATGGCGCACCTCAAGGGGACCCTGGACCACTTCGCCCAGGCGGTGTTCGGGCCGGAGGCGCGCACGCGGCTGCGGCCGTCGTTCTTCCCGTTCACGGAGCCCAGCGCCGAGATGGACCTGTGGTTCCCGCAGAAGAAGGGCGGGCCCGGCTGGATCGAGTGGGGCGGCTGCGGCATGGTCAACCCGAACGTCCTCCTGGCCGCGGGCATCGACCCCGAGGTCTACTCCGGCTTCGCGTTCGGCATGGGCATCGAGCGCACGCTCATGCTCCGGCACGAGATCGCGGACATGCACGACATGGTGGAGGGCGACGTGCGCTTCTCCACCCAGTTCCGGGCGGTGATCTGATGCCTCGCATCCCCCTGACGTGGCTCGCCGAGCACGTCGACCTCCCCGCGGGTCTCACCGCGGAGCAGCTGGCCGCCGACCTCGTGCGGGTCGGGCTCGAGGAGGAGGCCGTGCACCCGGCCGCCGTGACCGGTCCGCTGGTCGTCGGCCGGGTCGTCGAGCGCCACCCCGAACCGCAGAAGAACGGCAAGACCATCAGCTGGTGCCAGGTCGACGTGGGCGACCACAACGGCACCGCGGAGGACGGCTCGCGCACCCCGCGCGGCATCGTGTGCGGGGCGCACAACTTCGACGTGGGCGACCACGTCGTCGTCGCGCTGCCCGGCACCGTGCTGCCCGGACCGTTCGCGATCGCCGCGCGCAAGACCTACGGGCACGTGTCGGACGGCATGATCTGCTCGTCCCGTGAGCTGGGCCTCGGCGACGACCACGACGGCATCGTCGTGCTGTCGGAGATCGGCATCGAGGCCGCCCCGGGAACCGACGCGCGCGCCCTGCTGGGGCTGGGCGAGGAGGTCCTGGAGATCAACGTGACCCCGGACCGCGGCTACTGCTTCGCGATGCGCGGCGTGGCCCGGGAGTACGCGCACGCCACGGGTGCGGCGTTCACGGACCGCGGGCTGCCGGCGGCGGGGGCGCGGGAGATCGCGACGACCGGCGGGTTCGCCGTCGAGATCGCCGACGACGCGCCCATCCACGGCGTCGCCGGCGCGGACCGGTTCGTCGCGCAGGTGGTCCGGGGGGTGGCCGCGAACGCGCCGTCCCCGTCCTGGATGCAGCAGCGCCTCACCCAGGCGGGGATGCGGCCGATCTCGCTGGCCGTCGACGTGACGAACTACGTCATGCTCGACCTCGGTCAGCCGCTGCACGCGTACGACCTGGCGACGCTGACCGCGCCGGTCGTGGTGCGCCGGGCGCGGGCGGGGGAGCGGCTGACCACCCTGGACGGCACGGACCGCGCGCTCGACCCCGAGGACCTGCTCATCACGGACGGCCCGGACGCGGGGCGCGTGCTCGGGCTGGCGGGCGTCATGGGTGGCGCGGACTCCGAGGTGTCGGACGCCACCACGGACCTGCTGATCGAGGCCGCGCACTTCGACCCGGTCACGGTCGCGCGCACCGCCCGGCGGCACAAGCTGCCGAGCGAGGCGGGCAAGCGGTTCGAGCGCGGCGTCGACCCGCGGCTGCCCCGCGTCGCGGTCGCCCGCGTCGTCGAGCTGCTGGTCGAGCACGGCGGCGGCACGCCCGACGCGGCGCTGACCGACGTCGACCGCACCTCCGCCCCGCCGACGCTCCGGCTGCCGGTGGACCTGCCCGCCCGGATCATCGGTCTGGACCTGGACGCCGACGCGGTGGCGGGGTACCTGCGCGAGATCGGGTGCACGGTCGGTGCGGTCGAGGACGGCGTGCTGCCCGTGACGGTGCCGACCTGGCGGCCGGACCTCGCGGTGGGGGTGGACCTGGTCGAGGAGGTCGCGCGCCTGCGCGGCTACGACGCGATCCCGTCCGTCGCCCCGCGCTCGCCGGTCGGCCTCGGCCTCACGGTCGCGCAGCGCCGGCGTCGCCGGGTGGCCACCGTGCTCGCGGACGCGGGCTGGTTGGAGACGCTGTCGTACCCGTTCGTCGGCACCGCGCAGCTCGACGCGCTCGCGCTGGC
>DAMBCY010000443.1:0-3420 GCA_032056255.1 Cellulomonas sp.
GGACACCAACGGCGACGGCGACGCCACCGCCCCCTCCGAGGCAGGATGGGCAGGCATCGAGGTTCTGGGGCCCGACTCCAGAGCAGACCTCTCCGCCACGACCTTGAAGTACGCGTCCACGGCTCTCGCCGTGCGCGACGGCGCTCAGGTGTCGTTCCACGGCTCGGCATCCGGGAACCGCGTGGTGGTGTCGTCCGACGGCACCGCCGTCGACGCCCGCGACGTCGACTGGGGCAGCGCAAGCGGTCCGTCGGCCACGGACGTCTCCGGCGACGGTGTCGTCCTCACCCCGTGGGTCGGGTGGGTAGCCCCGCCACGGCCAGCTCCGGCGCCGTCTCAGACCGTCCCGTCCTCGAACTCGAGCAGGTGCACGGCGTACACGGTGTTCGGGCTCCGCGGATCGAGCGAATCACCTCAGGGCTCCTGGGACATGTTCAGCGGATGGTCCGACCCGACGTTCAGCGGAGAGACAGACGGCTTCGGTGCCTACAACTCGCAGGTCTTCGGGTACTTCGACAGCCTTGCGGCCGGCACCACGAAGCAGGTCGCGATCCAGTACCAGGCGCTGCCCGTCCCCGTGGTCGATCGCAGGGTGTCGCCGGCGGACTACACGGAGAGCATCTTCGACGGCGTGGACAAGCTGATCGCGCGGATGAACGTGGAGGACGTCGACTGCCCGAGCTCGAAGTTCGTGATACTCGGCTACTCGCAGGGGGCCCTCGCCGTGCACATCGCGCTGCGCACTCTTGAGACGACCGATCCCGCCATGCTGGCGAAGGTCACCCACGTCGGTCTCATCTCCGACCCGGGTCGCGTGGTCGGGGGATCGGAGTCGATGTGGTCCAGCGCCTCGGGCTCGAGCAACCCGCTGACTGTCACCGTGCCCGGGCTGATCGTCGAGGCGAGCGCGGGCGTCTGGTCGGGCCTGTCGCTGTTCACGGGCGGCGCGAACGGGGCTCTTCCCGGTTCGGTTACCTCGAACACCTACACCCTGTGCCACCGAGGGGATCTCGTCTGCTCCTTCGCCCTCGGATCGACGATCAGCAAGCACACCAACTACACCGACGACGAGCTCCGAGGACTCGCGCGTCTGCTCGCACGGGACGGCACGTCCATGATCATCAAGCCCTGACCGCGCGGCGGCGAGAGGCCTGTGCGGCTCCGGGGCGGCCGCTGCCGAGCTCCCGCCTACCTTCGAGCACCCCCTCGGTGGCGCCGCTCGTCCTGCCCCCGTGCGGTGCGCCCGGACCGGACTTGGGGATCCACGGCGGCGACGGGACGGCCCGCCTGCTCCCCGCGGTGCCCGGCGGGGACGCAGGACCGGACCCCGGCCGAGGGCCCCGCACGCTCAGCCGTCCGCGCCGGGGCGCCGGGCACGCACGAACCCCCCGGCCACCAGCGCGGCCGCCAGGGCGGTCAGCACCCCGCCCGCGACGGCGACCGCCCGGCCGAACCCCGCGGTCTGCGCCGCCGTCCAGCCGGTGGATGCCACGTCGCCCGGGAACACCGCCGCGAGGATCGTCCCGCTCAGGGCCAGGCCGACCGCCGTGGCGACCTCGCTCGCCGTGTCGACCAACGCCGCACCGACCGTCGTCCGGTCCGCCGGCAGCCCGCGCAGGACGGTGGTGCCCGCGACCACGCCGTTGACGCGCATGCCGGCCGCCACCAGCACGAGCGACGTCGCCACCCACGCGTAGCCCCGCGTGCCCAGCGCGGCGTAGACGGCGAGCCCGCCGACCACCGTCACGGCGCTCACCCACGCCGCCGTCCCGAGCCCCAGCCGCCGCACGACCGGTCCGACGACGGCGCCGCCGGCCACGAGGACGACGACCTGCGGGAGCAGGCCGAGCGCCGCCTGCGCGGGCGTCCAGCCCCAGGCGAGCTGCAGCTGCAACGCCACCAGGAACCCCAGGCCGGCGGTGGCCAGACCCGTCGCGGCCTTGAACGCCAGACCGCTCGACACCAGCGGACGCGCGACGAGCGCGAGGTCGAGCATCGGGTGCGCGGCCGACCGCTCGCGGGCGACGAAGCCGGCGGTCGCGACGAGGGCCCCGCCCGCGACCACCCACGGCACCCACGAGCCCGCCGGGGCGTCGACGAACAGCGTCGGCGCGACGAGCGCGAGCACGATCGCCGCGGTGCCCAGCAGCCCGCCGGGTACGTCGACGGGGGAGTCGTGCAGGTCCTCGGGGGCGTCCGCGGCGATGCCGCGGCGGACGCAGACGAACGCGAGGGCGGCGACCGGCACGTTCACCAGGAGCAGCACCTGCCACGGCGCGAACGCCAGCACGAACCCGCCGGCCGTCGGCCCCACCGCGAGACCGATCAGCCCGACCGTGGAGATCACCGTCGTGGCACGCACCCGCAGCGCGTCGTCGTCGAACAGCCGGAACGCCAGCGCGAGCGACCCCGGGGTCGTCATCGCCGCGGCGACGCCCATCGCCGCGCGCACGGCGACCAGCTGCCCGGTCGTGGTGACGAGCGCGGTCGCCAGGCTCGCCGCTCCGAGCAGCACGAGCCCGGCGAGCATGACCCGGCGTCGGCCCACCCGGTCCGCCAGCGCGCCGAGCACGAGCATCAGCCCACCGAGCACGACGGCGTAGGCGCCGGTGACGAGCTGCAGCGACGCCGTGGACGCCCCGAGGTCGCGGCCGATGGTCGGCAGGGCGACGGTGAGGATCGAGTTGTCGAGCATCTCGACCAGGAACACGGCCGAGAGGCCGAGCAGCGCCACCCGGGCGCCGCGCAGGCTGCGCGGAGGAGCCGCGGCGGTGGGCGAGGTGGGCGGGACGGGCATCGGGGGCACACTCCTTCGCGAGGAAGAAGTGGCGGCTCGTCCGAGACCGCGTGCGCGCGCCGGTCGGGGTGGCCGGCGTTTCTACTCCAGTGCGCCCGAGCCTACGCCCTCCGCGCGGCGCACCCCGGCTCATGCGTGCATGCGGGCTCCCTTGACGATGCGGTCGACACCGTTGCGCGGCCCGCGCACGGCGATCCCGACCAGGTCGAGGTCCGCCGCCCCGACGGCCGCGACCGCCGCGCGGTTGGCCGCGTCGTGCCCGGTCGAGAACAGCTCCCGGGTGTAGACCGCGAGCGGCACGGCGCGGGACACGGCGCGACCGCGGGCCGCCGCCAGGGTCGCCGCGTCCGCCGTCATCACCACGACGGGCTGGCGCAGCATCGGCAGGTAGGCGGTGCCGTCGCCGTCGCGGTACGGCTCGCCCGTGAGGTCGGGCGCGCTGGTGGCGATGCCGGTCATGAGGAACGCCGTGACGTTCAGCTCCTGCCACGGCAGCAGGTCGTCCCGCAGGACGACGACGACCTTGGTGTCGAACCGCGGGGCGGCGGTGGTCGGGGAGTCGGTGGCGTGGTCGTCGGTCATGCCCCGAGCCTCGCGGCGGACGACCCGGGTGGTCTTGTACG
>DAMBCY010000444.1:0-3181 GCA_032056255.1 Cellulomonas sp.
CCGCCCGCAGCGACCCGCCGCGGCCGGGGCCGCTGCCCGCAGCCGCCCGCCGCGACCGGGGCGACCGGGGCGTCGCACCGCGTTGACGTCAGGTCGTGAAGCCATCCCGGGGTGCCCCGCCCGCGTCACGTCGCGGGTCCGGACCGCCGTATCCTCGACGGCGTGGGCACTGATCGGGTGACCCCGGGCTCGCAATCTTCACTCCGTGAAGCCAACCGCGCCCGGATCGTGAGTGCCGTCCAGCAGCGTGGCTCCCTCACGCAGGTCGAGCTGGCCGGCATCACGGGGCTGTCACCCGCCACCGTGTCGAACATCGTCAAGGAGCTCACCGGCGCGGGTGTGCTGCACACGTCACCCACCTCCCGCAGCGGCCGCCGCGCCCAGCAGGTCACCCTCGCGCGCAACCTCGGGCTGGTCGGCGGCATCCACTTCGGCTCCCGGTCGCTGCGCGTCACGGTCGCCGACGTCGCGCACCGGATCGTGGCCGACCAGCGCATGCCGCTGCCCCCGGACCACCGCGCCGACGCCGGGCTGGAGCGCGCGTCGCTGCTGCTCACCGAGCTGGTCGACTCCGTCGAGGCGTCGATGTCGGAGGTGCTGGCCGTCGGGGTCGGCGTCCCGGCACCGGTCGACCCGACGACGGGGCGCATCGTGTCGGTCGGCGTGCTGCGCGGCTGGGACGGGGTGTCCGTCCCGGAGGTCCTGGAGCGGCGGCTCGGCGTCCCCGTGCGGGTGGACAACGACTCGAACCTCGGTGCGCTCGCCGAGGTGCGGCTGGGCGCCGCGCGCGGGTACCGGCACGTGCTGTACCTGCGGCTCTCGCACGGCGTGGGCAGCGGGCTCGTCGTCGACGGGCGGCTGTTCCACGGCCGCACCGGTGCCGCGGGGGAGTTCGGGCACATCACCATCGACGACAACGGGCCGATCTGCCGGTGCGGCAACCGCGGCTGCCTCGAGACCTTCATCGGGGCGCCCGCGCTGCTGTCGATGCTCGAGGCGAGCCACGGCCACCTCACCCTGCCGGACGTGATCAGCCGGGCGCAGGAGGGCGACCCCGGCTGCCGGCGCGTCATCTCCGACGCGGGACGCTCGCTCGGCGTCGCCGCGGCGAACACGTGCAACCTGTTCGACCCCGAGCTGGTGGTGGTCGGTGGCCGGCTGGCCGAGGCCGGCCCGATCCTGCTCGACACCTTCCGCTCGGTGCTGGCGCAGCGCACGCTGCCGAGCACCGCCGGGCCGGTCGCGGTGGTCGCCTCCGAGCTCGGCACGGCCGCCGAGGTGCGCGGGGCGCTCGCGCTCGCGCTGGACCACGCCGGTATTGCCCAGTCGGTGGCGATGGCAGGATGAGCCGGGACACAGCGGTGCCCGGCGACGACGAGGAGGACGCGCGGTGAGCCCGGCCCCCGCTCCCGCCCGCACCGCCTCGGGCACCCCCGTGCTGTCCGTGCGCGGCGTGTCCCGGAACTACGGCGCGGTGCGGGCGCTGGTCGACGTGGACCTCGACATCCACGCGCACGAGGTGGTCGCCATCGTCGGCGACATCGGCGCGGGCAAGTCGACGCTCGCCCGGGTCATGTCGGGTGCGCTCGCGCCCGACTCCGGGCACATCGAGGTCGACGGCGTCCCGGTGACCATGCCGTCCACCCGGGCGGCCCGCGACCTCGGGATCGCCGCGGTGTTCCAGGACCTCGCGCTGTGCGAGAACCTCGACGTGGTGCAGAACCTCTTCCTCGGCCAGGAGCTCCGGCGCGGCGGGATGCTGGACGAGCGGCAGATGGAACGCCGGGCGTGGGAGACGCTGAGCCAGCTCGCCGCGCGCGTGCCGTCGGTGCGCGCCGCCGTGCGGGCGCTGTCGGGCGGCCAGCGGCAGGCCGTCGCCGTCGCGCGCACCCTGGTCGGCAACCCGCGGGTCGTCGTGCTCGACGAGCCGCTGGCGTCGCTGGGCATCTCGCAGACCGCCGAGGTGCTCAACATGGTCGAGCGGCTGCGTGAGAGCGGCCTCGGCGTCGTCATGATCAGCCACTCGATGGTCGACGTGCAGGCGGTCGCGGACCGGATCGTCGTGCTGCGGCTCGGCCGCATCAACGGCGACTTCGACGCGCAGCACGCGTCCTACGAGGACCTGATCGCCGCGATCACCGGCATCACGCCGACCGGCCGGATGCCCCGGCCGACCCGGCCCGCCGCGCTCTGACCCGGTGCATCCGGGTGGATCAGCGGAAGACGATCGTCCGGTGCCCGTCGAGCAGCACCCGGTGCTCGGCGTGCCAGCGCACCGCGCGGGCCAGCGCCCGCCGCTCGACGTCCTGCCCGAGCGCGACCAGGTCGTTCACCCCGCGGGTGTGGTCGACGCGCTCGACGTCCTGCTCGATGATCGGCCCCTCGTCGAGGTCCCCGGTCACGTAGTGGGCGGTGGCGCCGATGAGCTTCACGCCGCGGTCGTGGGCCTGGGCGTAGGGCCGGGCGCCCTTGAACGAGGGCAGGAACGAGTGGTGGATGTTGATGATCCGCCCGGCCAGCGCGCGGCACAGGTCGTCGGACAGGATCTGCATGTACCGCGCGAGGACGACCAGCTCCACGTCGAGCTCCTCGACCAGCGCGAGCAGCCGGGCCTCGGCCTCCGCCTTGGTGTCCCGGGTCACCGGGACGTGGTGGAACGCGATGTCGTAGAACTCCGCGAGGCCGGCGAGCTCGGTGTGGTTGGACACCAGGCCGACGATCTCGATCGGCAGGTTCTCCGAGCGCTGCCGGAACGCCAGGTCGTTCACGCAGTGCGCCGCGGTGGAGCCGAGCAGCAGGGTGCGCATCTTGCGCCCCGCGACGTCCAGCGACCACGTGAGCCCGAACCGGGGCGCGAGCGCCTCGAGCGCGGCCTCCAGGTCGGCGCGCGAGCCCGCGGAGGCCACCTCGACGCGCATGAAGAACAGCCCGGTCAGCGGGTCCCCGAACTGCTGGGACTCGGTGATGTTCCCGCCGTGCTCGGCGAGCAGCCCCGCGACGGCGGCGACGATGCCGGGCTGGTCGGGGCAGGACAGCGAGAGCACCCAGGAGGTCGCGGTGGTGGACACGTCCGCAGGGTACCCGCGGCGGCGTCGGTCGCGACCGGCGTGCCCGCCCCGCGGTCGGCGCCGGGCGGCGTCGGGCGGATCCGGGTGCCAGGGTGGGTGCGCGGGCGAGGAAC
>DAMBCY010000444.1:3191-3400 GCA_032056255.1 Cellulomonas sp.
GTGGTGCGGGTGGTCGAGGTCACGCCGGGCCTGAGACGATGGGGGCATGAGCGAGACCGAGGTGACCATCCGGCCCGTCGTCGACGCCGACGCGGGTGAGCTGCTGACGCTGCGGCGAGCCGCGTTCGTCACCGAGGCCCAGCACTACGACGACCCGCACATCCCGCCGCTGACCCAGACGCTCAGCGAGCTGGGCACCGACCTCGCCG
>DAMBCY010000445.1:0-3394 GCA_032056255.1 Cellulomonas sp.
GTCGCGGCGGCGGCCGGCGTCTCCCGGGGCACCGTCTCGCGGGTGCTCAACGGCGGCCACTGGGTGTCGCCCGAGGCGCTCGCCGCCGTGCAGGAGGCGATCCGGAGCACCGGCTACTCGGCGAACCCGCACGCCCGCAGCCTCGTCACCGGCCGTGCGAACTCGGTGGCGTTCCTGCTCACCGAGCCGCAGCACCTGCTGTTCGAGGACCCGACGTTCTCCATCCTGCTGCGCGCGGCCGCCGAGGCGCTGGCGGCCCGGGAGATGCCGCTGCTGCTCATGGTCGCGGGCAGCCAGCAGGAGCGGCGCCGGATCACCGACTACGTCGCCGCCGGGCACGTGGACGGCGTGCTGCTGATCTCCTCGCACCGGGGCAACCCGGTCGTCGGCGAGCTGATCCGGCAGGGGGTCCCGACGATCGCGTGCGGCGAGCCGCTGGGCTACGAGGACCGGATCGGCTGGGTGGCCGCGGACGACCACGGGGGCGCGCGCCGGATGACCACGCACCTGCGGTCCCGCGGCCGGGAGCGGGTCGCGACCATCACCGGCCCGCAGGACACGCCGGGCGGGGTCCGGCGGCTCGCGGGGTACCGGGAGGCGCTGGGTGCGGCGTTCGACGAGAGCCTCGTCGCGCACGGCGACTACACGCGCGCCGGCGGGCACGCCGCGATGCGGGAGCTGCTGCGCCGCCGCCCCGACCTGGACGCGGTGTTCGTCGCCTCCGACCTCATGGCCGCGGGCGCGCTGGTCGCGCTCCGGGAGGCGGGGAAGGTCGTCCCGCTGGACGTCGCCGTCGGCGGGTTCGACGACTCCGGGCTCGCCGCGACGCTGGAACCGGCCCTGACCACCATGCGGCAGCCGTTCGAGCGCATCGCCGCCGAGATGGTGCGGCTGCTGCTCGAGGTCGTCGAGGGCGCGGAGCCCGCACGGATCACGCTCCCGACGTCGCTCGTGGAGCGCGAGTCGGTCTGATCCGGTCGGGGCGGCCGCCGTAGGCTCACCGCATGGCCGACGCGCGCGGGACGCTCATGCTCCTGGACTCCGCCTCCCTGTACTTCCGGGCCTTCTACGGCGTGCCGGAGTCGGTGAGGGCGCCCGACGGCAGCCCGGTGAACGCCGTGCGCGGGCTGCTCGACATGATCGCCCGCCTGGTGACCGACCACCGGCCCGAGCGCCTGGTCGCGTGCTGGGACGAGGACTGGCGCCCGGCGTTCCGGGTCGCGGCGATCCCGTCCTACAAGGCGCACCGGGTGGTCGGCGGAGCGGAGGCCGCTGCCGCCGCGGACGAGGCGAGCCCGGCGGCGGAGGAGGTGCCGGACGCGCTCGCCCCGCAGGTCCCGGTGATCGCGGAGGTGCTCGCGGCGCTGGGCATCGCGCGCGCCGGCGCGGCCGGCTACGAGGCGGACGACGTGATCGGCACCCTGACCGCCCGGGAGGTCGCGAGCGGGTCCGGGGCGCCGGTGCTGGTGGTCACGGGGGACCGGGACCTGTTCCAGCTGGTCGACGACGACGCACCCGTGCGGGTGCTGTACACGATCCGCGGGATCAAGGACATCGAGGTCGTGGACGCGGCACGGCTGCGGGAGCGGTACGCCGTGGCGTCCGGGCCCGCGTACGCCGACATGGCGGTGCTGCGCGGCGACCCGAGCGACGGCCTGCCCGGCGTCCAGGGCATCGGCGAGAAGACCGCCGCGACCCTGCTGGCCCGGTACGGCGACCTGGCCGGGCTGCTCACCGCGCGCGACGCCGGCGACCCGGGCCTGACGGCCACCCAGCGGCGCCGGCTGACCGAGGCCGGCGACTACCTCGCGGTCGCCCCCGGCGTCGTCCGGGTCGCCCCGGACGCCCCCGTCCGCCTCGCCGGGCAGGCGGACGGCGCCCCCGACCCGGAGGCGTTCCGCCTCCCGCGCGAGCCCGCCGACCCGGAGGCCCTGGTGGACCTCACCGCGAGGTGGGGCCTGGAGTCCAGCGTCCGCCGCGTCCTGCACGCCCTCGCCCACCTCTGACACCCCCTCGGTGCCACCGCGGGGGCGAGGGTGGCCTCGAGGGGGTGACGGAGGTGCGCGGGGACCCCTGCCTGGTCCCCTGGACACCTCCCTGGGCACCTCCCTGGGCACCTTCCTCGGCACCCTCCGAGGCACCTGGGCAGCCGAGGGCGGGACGACGCCGGCGACCGGGCGGGGTCCTGGATCTCCCCGGACCCCGGCCGGTCGCCGGTGGTGGTGCGCCCCCTCAGCGCGTCTTGAGCACCCCCGCGGTCAGGGTCGGGGCGTAGCCGCCGTCACCGGTGTACAGCGCGGTGACGAGGGTGGTCCCGCGGACGGCGGGCAGGGTCACCGTGGCCGTGCCGTCGGTGAGCGCGACGGTGGCGACGGGCCGCAGCCCGGCGACGAACGTGACCTTCCCGCCGGGCGTCGGCGCGCCGGACGTGCCGGTCACCGTCACCGTGATCCGGGGCGTCGACCCGCGCGGGACCGTCCAGGACGACGTGCTGAGACCGATCCTCGGCGTGACGGCCTGGACCCGGTAGGTGGCCCTGCCCTGCGACCCCTGCACGTCCGCGCTCCCGGTGTACACGGCGGTCAGCGCGTGCGATCCGGCCTTGAGGTCCCGCGGCAGCTCGATCGTGACCGAGGCCGCCGACCCCTCGCCGGCGACGAGCTCGCCGGTCCCCAGGACCGTGCCGCCCTCCCGGAGCTCCACGGTGCCGGCCGGGACGGCGCCCCGACCGGTGACCGTCACCGTGGCGCTCGCGGCCGACCCGTAGCGGGCCGAGGCCGGCGACAGGACCAGGGCGGTGCTGGACGAGGCCTTCTTCACGTCGACCCGCACCGCGGCGGACGTCGAGCCGGCCCACGCCGGGCCGTCCGGGGTGAACACCGCGGTCAGGCTGTGCGCCCCGCCGCCGAGCCGGACCTTCGCGGTGGCCGTCCCGCTCACCACGGCCGACGTGGCGATCTCGGTCTCGCCGTCCCGGAACGACACCGAGCCGGTGGCCTGCGCGGGGGAGACCGTCGCGGTGAGCGTGAGGTCCTTGCCGACCTGCTTCGTGCCGGCGACCTCCAGCGTGGTCGTGGTCGGCGTGGCCGCCGGGACGGTGACGTCGAGCAGCTGGGCCCGCGTCGTCGGGGCGGCGTTGTGGCTGTGCAGCACCAGCAGCCGCTCCGCCGTGGCCGCCGACGTGGTCGACCGGTGCACGGTGAGCTCGGTGGCGTCGGACCCGAGGTACCAGAGCGCGTCGGTGACCCCGGCGTCGAACCAGTACGGCGGGTCGTACGGGTCGATGGTGAACGGCTCGGCCGCGTCGACCTGACCGCTCGGGTCGGCGGCGTAGTCGGAGGCGGTCCAGACCGTGACGGACGGGGTCGCGCCCGGCTCGAGCCCGAGCGCCGCG
>DAMBCY010000446.1:0-3369 GCA_032056255.1 Cellulomonas sp.
CGACCGGGTGGAGCCGGCGGGGGTGGTCGAGGCGATGACCGGCGCGGTCGCCCGCACCACCCGGCGGTCCGAGCGCCCGCCCCGGCCCGCCCCGACCGCAGCCCCGGCGCTCGCGGTCACCGGCCTCGACCTGGGCCGGGGGCGCCGTGCGCTGGACCTCACGGTCGCCGCCGGAGAGGTCGTGGTGGTCTTCGGGCCGCTCGGCACCGGCAAGACCACGCTGGCCCGCACCCTGTTCGGCCTGGCACGCCCGTACCGCGCCGCGGTCGAGGGCCGGACGGTGCGGGTGTCCCGCCCCGAGCACGCCGCCCGGCTCGGCATCGGCCTGGTTCCCGAGGAACGCCGCCGCGACGGCCTCTGGCTGGACGAGTCGGTGCGCACCCACCTGGCGCTCAGCCGGCGCGGGCTGGTCCGCCGGCGGCAGGAGGAGGCCCACGCCCGCCGGCTGGTCGTCGACTACGACGTGCAGCCGCCGGTCCCCGCCCAGCTCGTCCGCCGGCTGTCCGGCGGCAACCAGCAGAAGGTGGCCGTCGCCAAGTGGGACGGCGCCGCCCGCCGGCTGCTGGTGCTGGACGAGCCGATGAAGGGCGTGGACGTCGCCGCGAAGGAGGCGCTGTTCCGCTCGGTCGAGCGGGCCGCCGACGCCGGTGCCGGAGTGGTCTACCTGACCGCCGAGCCGGAGGACGCGCTGCGGATCGCCGACCGGGTGGTCGTGCTGGACCGCGAGGGCGTCGTGCTGGACCGTCCCGCCGCCGGGCTCGGACCGGTGGACCTCATGCTCGCGGCCGAGCCGGTGCCCGGGGACGCGCCCCAGCCCGCCGGCGCGGCTCCGACCCCCGACCCGACGAGCGACCCCGACCCCGCCCCGACCGCGCAGAGAGCCGAGACCCCGTGACCGCCACCACCGCCCTCGCCGGGCCCGTCGACCGCGCCCGCGGCTGGCTGACCGGCCCGGCCGCGCGCGCCCTCGCCTACCGGTACGCCGCCGTGCTCGTCATCGTCGCGGTGATCGTGTTCTTCGCGATCGTGAACGACAACTTCCTCACCTACAAGAACATGGTCGACATCGTGCGCTCGGTGTCGGTCAGCGCGTTCCTCGCCCTCGGGGTGACGTTCTCGCTGGTGGTGGACGGCTTCGACGTGTCGATCGGTTCGGTCGCCAGCCTGGCGACCATCGGCGCCGCCTCGGCGATGATCTACCACCGCCAGGAGCTGCTCGTCGCGCTGCTGGTGCCGCTGGCGCTCGGCGCGCTGGTCGGCCTGGTCAACTCGTTCCTGGTCGTGAAGCTGCGGCTGCCGGACCTGCTGGCCACCCTGGCGATGCTCTTCGTGGTGAACGGCGTGCAGCTCACGTACACGAACGGCTTCTCGATCTACCCGGGCGTGACCACGGCGAACGGCCCGGCGCCGGGCATCGTGGTGCCGTCCTTCCTGTTCATCGGGCAGGGCGAGGTGCTCGGGGTGCCGTTCGCGGCGCTGCTGCTGCTCGCGGTGGTGCTGGTCGCGCACGGGTTCCTCACCCGGACCACCACCGGCCGGCACATGGCGATGGTCGGCGGCAACGCCGAGGCCGCCCGTCACTTCGGCCTGCCGGTCGGCCGGCTGAAGACCTACGCCTACGTGCTCTCGGGCGTGCTCGCGGCGATCGGCGGCATCGTGCTCACCGCACGGATCGGCTCCGGGCAGGTCTCGGCCGGGGCGCCGATGCTGATGGACGCGGTGGCGGCGGCCTACGTCGGCTACGCGATCTTCGGCCAGAAGCGGCCCAGCGTGGTCGGCACCCTGCTCGGCGCGCTGCTGATCGGCGTGCTCCTGAACGGCCTGACCATGATGAACGTCCCCTACTACGCGCAGGACATCGTCAAGGGCGGCGTGTTCGTCGTGGCCCTGACCTTCGCCTTCCTGCGCAAGGAGCGCTGAGGATGACCGACCTGAGCACCCCCGACTTCGCCGAGGGCTTCACCTTCCTGGGGCACAGCGACCAGGGCGGCCGCCCGGACGGCTGCCAGGTGATGGTGGCCGACGGCTACGCCTACGTGGCGCACGCCTTCTCCGGCGGGTTCTCCGTGGTCGACGTGCGGGACCCCCGGGCCCCGCGCCCGGCCGGCTTCGTCCCCGCGCCGCCGGGGACGTGGAGCGTGCACCTGCAGGCGGCGGACGACCTGCTCCTGGTGGTCAACGCCAAGGACCTGTTCGCCGACACGGAGTTCCAGCGGGAGAGCGACTACTACACCCGCTCGATCGGCCGGCCGGCCCTGGACGCCGCGCGCGGGTACGCCGCCGGGCTGCGGGTGTTCGACATCGCCACCCCCGGGCAGCCGCGCGAGATCGCCTTCCTCCCGGTCGACGGCGTCGGCCTGCACCGGCTCTGGTACACCGGCGGACGGTGGGCGTACGCCTCGGCGCTGCTGGACGGCTACACCGACTACGTCCTGGTCACCCTCGACCTCGCGGACCCGACGCACCCGGTGCTGGCCGGCCGGTGGTGGCTGCCCGGGATGCACGAGGCGGGCGGCGAGACGCCGGACTGGGACACCGGCCGCTGGCGGTACGCCCTGCACCACGCGATCGTGCACGAGGACACCGCCTACGCCTCCTGGCGGGACGGCGGCCTGACGATCCTGGACGTCTCCGACCGCACGGCACCGCGCCTGGTCGCGGCGCGGAACTGGTCCGACCCGTTCGGCGGCGGCACGCACACCGCCCTGCCGCTCCCGGGGCGCGACCTGCTGCTGGTGGCGGACGAGGGGGTCGCCGACAACGCCGCCGACGGCATCAAGCACACCTGGGTGTTCGACATCCGCAACCCCGCCAACCCGGTGAGCATCGCGACCTTCCCGCAGCCCGCGGAGGACGACTTCGTGGCCAAGGGCGGTCACTTCGGGCCGCACAACCTGCACGAGAACCGGCCGGGCTCGTTCCGCAGCGAGGAGCTCGTGTTCGCGACGTACCAGAACGCCGGGCTGCGGGCCTTCGACCTGCGCGACCCGTTCCGGCCCGAGCTGGTGGCGTCCTGGGTGCCGCCGGCCCCCCAGCAGATGGTCGACACCCGGCCGGACCGACCGCGGGTGATCCAGAGCTTCGACGTCTTCGTCGACGAGCGGGCGGTCGCCTACGTGACCGACTACAACGCGGGGCTGTACATCCTGGGGTACGAGGGCACGTAGGTCCGGGGTCGGCGACGACCCCGCCCTTCGCCTCGCCACCGTCCTGCCGCTCGAGCGGTGCGTCGGGTTCTCGCCCCCTTGCTGCGAGGATGGGGGTCGGACACGACATCGCCGCGCTCGTGGCCGCGCGTGGCGGTTCCCCGGGGCTGCGGCAGAGGAGGCCGGACGTGAGCACCGTGGACCCGGACCTGCGCTGGTGGCG
>DAMBCY010000447.1:0-3359 GCA_032056255.1 Cellulomonas sp.
CGACGACCTGCTCCGACCCAAGGACGCGTTCCGGCAGATCATGCCCCCGTTCGCGACCGCGTGACCGCTAACCTGGGCCTCCTGCCCCGCCGACCCGTTCCGAGGATCCGATGCCAGCCAGCATGAGGGACGTCGCCGCGGCCGCCGGCGTCTCCATCAAGACCGTCTCCAACGTCGTGAACGGCCGCGACAAGGTCGGGGCCGGCACGCGCGCCCGGGTGCTGGCGACCATGGAGCAGCTGGACTTCCAGCACAACCCGCTCGCGCAGAGCCTGCGTTCCGGGCGGACCGGGCTCATCTCCGTGATCGTGCCCGGCATCGACCAGCCGTACTTCGCCGAGATCACGAACTCGATCATCACCGAGGCCGCGGTCCTCGGGCTCCGGGTGGTCGTCGAGCTCACCGGCGGCGACCCCCGCCGGGAGCTCGCCGCGCTCGGCTCCCGCAGCCGGTTCACCGACGGGACGATCCTCATCCCGATCGGCCTGGACACCACCGGCACCGACCACGTCTCCGCGGTCAGCTACCCCCTCGTGGTGCTCGGCGAGCCGATCCCCGAGACCGGTGCCGACTTCGTCGCCGTCCAGGGCGTCGAGGCCGCCCGGGCCGCCACCCGGCTGCTGCTCGAGGGCGGGCGGCGGCGCATCGCCGCGCTCGGCCTGCACCCCGAGTCCACCGTCGGCGAGGCCCGGCTCCGCGGCTACCTGGGCGCCCTCGAGGACGCCGGCGTGCCCGCCGACCCGGCCCTGCTGGTCGCCGTGAAGTCCTGGCACCGGTCCGCCGGCACCGAGGGCATCCTCGCGCTGCTCGACTCGGGCGCCCCGTTCGACGCCGTGTACGCGTTCAACGACGCCCTCGCGCTCGGGGCCATGAGCGGCCTGCGTGCCCGCGGTGTCACCATCCCCGCGCAGGTCGCGGTCATCGGGTTCGACGACATCGAGGAGGCGCGGTACTCCATCCCGTCGCTGAGCTCGGTCGACCCCGGGTACGGCGAGCTGGCGCGGATCGCGGTGAGCCGGCTCGCGGCACGCATCCGCGGCGAGCAGCCGAGCCCGACGCCGCCGGCCGTCGCGTTCCGGGTGGTCGAGCGGGCCTCGACGGGGGCGCTCCCCGTGCCGCGGACCGCCTGACCTCTACCCCGGGACGGGCGCCGCGGCGGGGTGCGCCGGCAGGGCGGCGCGCCGGGGCGGCCGAGGTCAGCCGCGCGCCGGCCGGTGCGCGGCGACCACCGCGCGCGCCGTGCGCAGGAACGCCGGCTCGACCAGGTCGTCCCCGTCCAGGTAGCCCCCGACGAGCGCGGCGTCCCGCAGCAGCACGAGCGACGCCGCGACGTCCTCCGGCCGGGTCAGCCCGGCCTGCGCCGCGACCGCCGTCAGCGTGCTCCGGAACCAGTCGCGGTGCCGGGCGACCAGCTGCCGCACCGGGCCGTCTGCGTCGGGGTACTCCGCCGCGGCGTTGATGAAGGGGCAGCCCCGGGTGTGGTGCGCGCGGACGTCCTCGGCGATGCCCCCCAGGACCGCCTCGAGCAGGTCGTCCCCCGGCACGGTCCCCGGCTCGGCCCCCGCCGCGGCGTCGAACAGCGCGCGGATGCCCGCGTCCTGGGCCTCGAGGTAGGTGAGGACGAGTCCCTCCTTGCCGGCGAACTGCTTGTACATCGTGGCGCGGGTGACCCCCGCCTCGTCGAGGACCCGGTCGACTCCGACGGAGTGGATGCCCTCGGCGTAGAAGAGCCGGGTCGCGGCGGCGACGAGCCGGTCGCGGGCCGAGAGGGGAGCGGGGGGTGTGCGGGTGCTGTTCATGACTGCCCTCATCGTGCCATCCGTCGCTGCCGGTCGCCGGGTCTTGTGTAGATAGAACGTTCGGTCTACTGTCGGCAGCGTACCCGATCCGCACCGACCGCACACCACCGGAGGACACCATGACCACCGCCGAGAAGACCCCGATCGTCCTGATCCACGGGCTCTGGATGACGCCCCGCAGCTGGGACACCTGGGCCGGGCGGTTCCGCGCCGCCGGCCACCAGGTGATCGTCCCGGGCTGGCCCGGCATCGACGACCGCACGGTCGAGGACGTCCGCTCCCACCCCGAGGCGCTGCGCGGCATCGGGATCCGGCAGATCGTCGACCACTACGACGAGATCGTCCGCGCGCTGCCGCGCAAGCCGATCATCATGGGCCACTCGTTCGGGGGCCTGTTCACGCAGATGCTCGCCGACCGCGGGCTCGGTGTCGCCTCCGTCGGCGTCACGCCCGGCCAGCCCGCCGGCATCACCACCCTGCCGCTCTCGACCCTGTGGACCGGGACCCCGATCCTGTCCAACCCGTTCGGTCGCAACGGGGCCAAGCCGCTGAGCAAGCGGCACTTCCACTTCACGTTCGGCAACGACCTCACCCGCGCCGAGTCCGACCTCATCTGGCAGGAGCAGGCGGTCCCGTCGTACAACCGGGTCTTCTTCGAGGGCGTCGGGGCCGCGTTCGACGAGAAGGGCGGGGCGAGCCACGTCGACTACGGCCGCACCGACCGCGCGCCGCTGCTCATCCTCACCGGCGAGCGCGACCACGTCGTCCCGCCGGCCATCGGGCGGGCGATCGTCAAGAAGTACGCCGCGACGGGCAGCCCGGCGGTCGTCGACTACCGGGAGTTCCCCGGCCGGACGCACCGGATCGTCAGCCAGGACGGCTGGGAGGAGGTCGCGGACTACGCGCTGGCCTGGGCGGTGGCGCACGCGGTGCCGCAGGAGGCGTGATCTCGGGAGGTGCGATCTCAGGGGGCGGGGCCTCGGGGGGCGGGGCCTCGGGGGGCGGGGCCTCGGAGGGGCAGGACTTCGGGGGGCGGGACCGCGGGCCGCAGCCGGGCTCCGCGCCCCCGCTAGGCGCAGAACAGGTTGCCCTCCGGGTCCGCCAGCACCACCCAGGACCCGTGGCTGTCGCTGCGCCGGTCCACCAGCCGGCCGCCGAGCGCGACGACGGCCTCGATCGTCGCCTCGCGGTCGGCGCCCGAGCAGTCGAGGTGGATCCACCCGGGGTCGCGGCAGTCCTGGTCGACGGCCTGGAACAGCAGCCGGACGCGCCCCTCCCCCGGCTCGAGCAGGACGAACCTGTTGCCGGAGTCCCGCGGCGTCCCGCCGACCAGGCCGGCCCAGAACCGGGCCTGGTCCCAGGGTGCGCGCGCGTTGATCGTCACGCAGTCGACGGTGAGGACGGGAACGGTCGCCATCGAGTCACGCCTGCATGTCCACGAACCGCGAGTAGTGCCCCTGGAACGCCACCGTGATGACGTCGGTGGGCCCGTTGCGGTGCTTGGCCACGATCAGGTCCGCCTCGCCCGCGCGCGGGGACTCCCGCTCGTACGCGTCCTCG
>DAMBCY010000448.1:0-3347 GCA_032056255.1 Cellulomonas sp.
CGGCCGGGCCGGCTGCACACCGGGCACTGGCTGGTCGACCGCCGCGCCGAGGACACGGACCCCGAGGACGGGGCGACCTCCACCACCGTCGTGCACTTCGCCGACGTCACGGACGAGGAGATCGCCGCCTACGTCGCCACCGGCGAACCGCTCGGGGTCGCGGGCGCGTTCACCGTCGACGGCCTCGGCGGCGCGTTCGTCACCGGCATCGAGGGCGACCACCACGGCGTCGTCGGCCTCAGCCTCCCCCTGCTCCGCACCCTCCTGGCGTCCCGCGGCGTCCCGATCCCCACCCTCTGGACCCGCCTGCCCTCCTGACCCCGGACCCCTTGGTGCCTCCGACGCGCCGAGGCGGCACGGCAACGGTCGAGGGTGGTCCCCCCGCGGGCCTCCCTCGGCGCCTGGAGGGCACCCTCGGTCGCTCGGTGGCACCAAGGGATTTGTCCGCTCCGGACAAGGGGGTCCCGCGGGGGATGAGGAGAGGCCGTCGGGGGTTGCCGGAACCTCCAAGAAGGCGGCGGGCGGGCTGGGCGGTTCCGCAATCTTCGGGGCGCACCCGCGCCGGGGCGTGTCCGGCGGCACGGCTCGCGTTACCGTGAGCCGTGCCCCGCATCTCGAAGGTCCTCGTCGCGAACCGTGGCGAGATCGCCGTCCGCATCGCCCGTGCGTGCCGGGACGCCGGCCTCGCCTCCGTCGCCGTCTACGCCGACCCCGACCGCGAGGCGCTGCACGTCCGCGTCGCGGACGAGGCGTACGCCCTGGACGGCGCGCGTGCGGCGGAGACCTACCTGGACGTCGCGAAGCTGCTCGACGTGGCGCGCCGGTCCGGCGCGGACGCCGTGCACCCGGGCTACGGGTTCCTGTCGGAGAACGCCGAGTTCGCGCAGGCCGTCATCGACGCGGGCCTCACGTGGGTCGGCCCGCCACCGTCCGCGATCCGGGACCTGGGCGACAAGGTCAGCGCCCGGCACATCGCCCAGCGCGCCGGGGCCCCGCTGGTCGCCGGCACGCCGGACCCGGTCTCGGGCGCCGACGAGGTGCACGCGTTCGTCGCGGAGCACGGCCTGCCGGTCGCGATCAAGGCGGCGTTCGGCGGCGGCGGCCGCGGGCTCAAGGTCGCCCGCACCGAGGACGAGATCGACGAGCTGTACGACTCGGCGGTGCGCGAGGCGACGGCGGCGTTCGGGCGGGGCGAGTGCTTCGTCGAGCGCTACCTGGACCGGCCCCGCCACGTCGAGACGCAGTGCCTGGCGGACGAGCACGGGACCGTCGTCGTCGTGTCGACCCGCGACTGCTCGCTGCAGCGCCGGCACCAGAAGCTCGTCGAGGAGGCGCCGGCGCCGTTCCTGTCCGACGCGCAGCGCGCGAGCCTGGTCGACGCCTCGATCGCGATCCTCACGGAGGCCGGCTACGTCGGCGCGGGGACCTGCGAGTTCCTGGTGGCGGTCGACGGCACGATCTCGTTCCTCGAGGTGAACACCCGCCTCCAGGTGGAGCACCCGGTGTCCGAGGAGATCAGCGGCATCGACCTGGTGCGCGAGCAGCTGCGGATCGCCGCCGGTGAGCCCCTGGGCTACACCGTCGTCGAGACCCGCGGGCACTCGCTGGAGTTCCGGCTCAACGGCGAGGACCCGGCCGCCGGGTTCCTGCCCGCCCCGGGACGCATCTCGACGCTGCGCCTCCCCTCCGGCCCCGGCGTCCGGGTGGACTCCGGCGTGGTCGAGGGCGACACGGTGTCCGGCGCGTTCGACTCGATGATCGCGAAGCTGATCGTGACCGGCGCGACCCGCACCCAGGCGATCGAGCGGGCGCGGCGGGCGCTGGCGGAGCTGGAGATCGCGGGCATCCCGACGGTCGTGCCGTTCCACCGCGCGGTGCTCGAGGAGGAGGCGTTCGCGCCGACCGACCCCGCCCGGCCCTTCGCGGTGCACACCCGGTGGATCGAGACCGAGTTCGCCGACCGGTTGCCCGGCCTCGCGGGCGCACCCGCGGCACCCGCGCCGAGCAGCGACGAGGACGCCGCCCCGACCGAGCTGGAGCGCGTCGTCGTCGAGGTCGGCGGCAAGCGCCTCGAGGTCGTGCTGCCCGCCGCGCTGGCGCTGCGGGCCGGCCGCGGTCGCACCCCGGCGGGTCCGCGCCGCGCAGCGCCGCGCCGCGGGGTCGCCCGGGCCGTCACGGCGTCCGGCACCACGCTGACCTCCCCCATGCAGGGCACGATCGTCAAGGTCGCGGTCGGCGAGGGCGACACCGTCGCCGAGGGCGACCTCGTGGTGGTCCTGGAAGCCATGAAGATGGAGCAGCCGCTGGTCGCGCACCGCGCGGGCACGGTCGCCGCCCTCTCGGCCGGCGTCGGCGGGATGGTCGCGGCCGGCACCGCCATCTGCGAGATCGTCGACTGACCGTGCCCGACGCGCCCGGGCTCCCCCCGGTGCCCGCGCGGCCCCGGCACCCCGGCGACGGCTGGGTCGCGTGCCGCTGCGGCCGGCGGCACTGGGGCCTGTCCGGCGCGGCGGGCCTGCTGCTCGCCCGGCCCGCGACCACCACGGACGCCGCGGCCGTGGTGCTGCAGCACCGGGCGCTGTGGAGCGACCAGGGCGGCACGTGGGCGCTGCCCGGCGGCGCCCGGCACACGGGCGAGACCGCGGTCGGCGGCGCGCTGCGTGAGGCCGCGGAGGAGGCCGGGATCGACCCCGCGTCGGTCCGGGTGGTCGGCGAGCACGTGCTGGACCACGTCGACTGGTCGTACACGACGGTGATCGCGCTGACCAGCGGCCCGGTCGACGCCCGGCCGACCGACGACGAGAGCCTCGCGATCGCGTGGGTCGCGCTGGACGACGTCGGCACGCTGCCGCTGCTGCCGGCGTTCGCGGACGCGTGGCCGACCCTGCGGACCGCGCTCGCCGAGGCGGCCGCGGGCTCCTGACCCGCCCGGCTCCGCGCCGGGGCCGTCGCGGTCGCCCGGTGGCGCGCGGGGAGAGACCTCGCACATCCCCCTTGTGCAATATCTTGCACATGTGCAATGCTCTTCACGAGCCGCTGCGGAGCCGCTCCCGGCGGCGGGAGGTCGACGACGACCACGCCCGGTCACCGCCCGCACCACCCGCCCCGAGGCGCACTCCGCCCCCGCGCGGCTCCACGCCGCCGCACCACCAGAAGGGCTGGACATGCTCGTCAACATGCGCGAGATCCTCGACGACGCACGGACCCACAACTACGCCGTGGGCTGCATCAACACCCCGACCACCGACCTGCTGCGCGGGATCGTGGGCGCGGCGGAGGACGTGGGGACGCCGATCATCATCGACCATGCCGAGGTGTACGACCCGCTGGTCCCCGTCGAGGACATC
>DAMBCY010000449.1:0-3304 GCA_032056255.1 Cellulomonas sp.
CCGGCGCCATCACCCTGACCGCGGGCCTCGCGCTCATGGGCACCATCCGCTACGACACGAGCTTCGTCCTGGTCAGCCTGTACATGTTCGTCATGGGCTCCGGGCTCGGCATGCTCATGCAGAACCTCGTGCTCGCCGTGCAGAACACGCTCGACGTGTCCGAGGTGGGCTCGGGCACCGCGACCGTGGCGTTCTTCCGGACGCTCGGCGGCGCGATCGGCGTCTCGGCGCTCGGCGCCGTGCTGGGCAACCGGATCATCGCGCTCATCACCGAGGGCCTCACCGCGATCGGCGTGGACCTCTCCGCGCTGAGCGGCGGCGCGTCGTCGGTGCCGGACGTGTCGACCCTGCCGGAGCCGATCAAGACCATCGTCGAGTCGGCGTACGGCGAGGGCATCGCGGACCTGTTCCTCATCGCCGCCCCGCTCGGCCTCGTCGCGCTGGTGTCCGTGCTCTTCCTCCAGGAGGTCCCGCTCGGGCAGCGCTCCGGCGTCGAGCAGCTGCTCGACCAGGAGCAGACCGGCGAGGCCGTCGTGGCCGAGGCCGGCACACCGGGCGCGCAGCAGGCCGTCGGCCAGGTCGCGGCCGCCCAGGCGGAGCAGGTCGGGTCCGAGCACGCGGGCGCCGCGCGCGCCTGAGCGCCCCCGCACCCCCGGCACGCACCGAGCGGGTGCAGGGTGTCGTTCCCGGTACGCCCGGGGCGGCATCCTGCGCCCGCTCGGCGTCGGGGCCCGGACCGGCATCCGTCACACTGTCCGGGTGGAGACCCCGATCGACCCCGTCGCGCGCCTCGAGTCCGAGCTCGGGCTGCTGATGCGCCGCGCCCGTGCCTCGGCCGAACGGCTGGCGCGCCAGGTGCACCCGGACCTGGAGCCGTCGGCGTACCCGCTGCTCGCCCGGATCGAGCGCGAGCCGGACGTCCGGGCCAGCGAGCTCGCGGAGCACATCGGCGTCGGCCGGGGCACCATGTCCCGCCAGCTGGGCCGGATCGAGCAGCTCGGGCTCATCGAGCGACGGCCCGACCCCGACGACTCCCGCGGGCAGCTGATCCGCGTCACGCCCGAGGGGGCCCGCCGGGTCGACGCCGCCCGGGTCGCCCGGCGCCGCTACCTCGAGACCGCGCTCGGCGCCTGGTCGGGCCAGGAGCGGGCGCAGCTGGCCGAGCAGCTCCACCGGCTCAACGAGGCGCTGACCGTCACGCCCCCGGGCGCGCCGGAGGCCTGACGCGTCCGCGCCGTCGCGCCCGCCGGGGTCGGTGGGGCGGTCAGAGCGCGCGGCTGAGCGCCCACGTGGCACGCCGCCGGGCGACGGCCGCCACGGCGTCGACCCGACCCGGCGTCCAGCGCTGCGGCAGGGTCGCGAACACCTCGGGCACGGAGCCGTCGGGCACCACGAGCGCGTCGAACGGCGCGGGGGCGCGGTGCTCCACCGTGCCGGGCACGACGAGCACGCCGCGCACGGTGACGGCCGAGCCGACCGCGGCCCGGAGCAGGGAGCCCGCACGGGCGGCGGTCAGCCGCACGTCGCGCAGGTCGGGGACGCCGTGCCCGTCGGCGGACAGGTAGCGGCCGTCGAGCACGTACCGCCGCGGCCCGGACGCGGACCCGGCGCCCGGCGCACCGTCGTGCGCCACCGCGTCGTCGCCGTCCGCCGCCGCCGCGCGCGACGCCCCCGCCACCGCGAACGCACCGGGACCGCCCACGAGCAGGTGCGCGACGACCGACCCCTGGCGGCCCACGGGGACGTCGTGCAGCACGTGCCACCCCTCGAGCACCAGCCGGTCGAGCCGGTCGCAGAGGGTCTCGGCCGGCTCCTCGCGCCACGCGTGGTGCTCGCCGTCGGCCCAGGGCCGGACGAGACCGTCGGCACGGTGCCGGCCCCGCGCGGCGGGGTCGCGCGGGACGGACGCGGGGGGCTCGGCCGCCCCGGCGGGCGTCGTCCGGGCGCGCCGTCCCCGGGCGCGCGCGGGCTCCGCGGTCGCGGCCGCGGGGGCCGGCGGCCGGACGAGCTCCGCGACGGGGACGACGACCTCGGGCAGGTCGGCCCGGAGGTAGGCCTGCGCGGCCCGGCGCACCGCCTCGGCGAGCAGGTCGCCCGCGGCGGCCGGCGCACCGGGGGACGCGCCGGCACCGGCCGCGGCGGACGAGGCGCCGGGCAGGGCCTCCAGCGCCACCTGGCCCGTGGCGAGGTCCACGCTGCCGAGCGGCGCGCCGGTGTCGGCCGTGACGTACAACCGGTCGGCGCCGTAACGGCGCCACCGGCGGACGATCAGGGCCTGCTCCACGTCAGGGATATCGGCAGACCCGCGCGCGGGCTGAAGCGTCCGGGCGACGCTCCTGCGGGTGTCACCCGACCGTGGGCTCGAAGGTCAGGCTGACCGAGTTCATGCAGAAGCGGTCACCGGTGGGCGTCTGCGGCGCGTCGTCGAAGACGTGCCCCAGGTGCGAGCCGCAGCGCGCGCAGCGCACCTCGGTGCGCACCATGCCGAGGCTCCGGTCCTCGACGAGCTCGACCCGGTCTCCCGCGAGCGGCGAGAAGAAGCTGGGCCACCCGCAGTGCGAGTCGAACTTCGTGTCGGACCGGAACAGCTCGTTGCCGCACGCCCGACAGCGGTAGACGCCCTCGCGCTGCTCGTCCAGCAGCTCGCCGGTCCACGGCCGCTCGGTCCCGGCGAGCCGCAGCACCTGGAACTCCGCCGGGTCCAGCTCGACCCGCCACTGCGCGTCGTCCTTCGTGACCTCGTAGGTCCGCTGCTCCGTCATGCCGCTCCTCTCCTGCGGTCGCCCGGCCGGCCGGCTGCTCGGCCAGGACGCCCCCGCGCGGGGCACAACACGGGCCGCACGCGCGGTGTTCCGCGGGCGCCGTCCCGCGCACCCAGCGTGCCCCGCGGGACCGCTGCGCGCACCCGCGCGCGTGCCCCGCTCAGCCGACGGGACCACGCACGTGCAGGACCCGGGGGGTTCCGGGCCGGGAGACCCCCGGGTCCTGCACGCTCGTCGCTCGGGTCGGTGCAGGTCAGCGTCCGGCGCGCGTCCCGGACGGGCGACCGCTGCTGCCGCCCCGGGACCGACGCCGGCCGCCGCCCTCGGACGGGGCCGAGCCCGGGCGGGACGGGGCGTCGCCGCCGGAGGTCCACTGCAGCGTCGAGCCGCCGGCCGCCGGGCCGCCGCGACCACGCCGCTGACCCCCGGCGCCCTGGGCACCTCCGCGCGAGCCGCCCTGCCCGGCCGGGCGCGAACCGCCCTGGCCCTGACGGGAGCCGCCCTGGCCCTGGCGGGAGCCGCCCTCGGCCGCGGCGCGACCG
>DAMBCY010000450.1:0-1872 GCA_032056255.1 Cellulomonas sp.
CCTGCCCACCCCGGACGACGTCGAGGCGCTGGATGCCGACCCGGTGCGCTGCTTCGACGCGGCGACGTCGGCGGCGATGGTCGCGGAGATCGACGACTGCCACAAGGCGGGCGACACGCTGGGCGGCGTCGTGGAGGTGCTGGTCTACGGGCTGCCGTCGGGCCTGGGCTCGTACGTGCACGCGGACCGGCGGCTGGACGCGCGGCTCGCGGGCGCGCTGATGGGCATCCAGGCGATCAAGGGCGTGGAGGTCGGGGACGGCTTCCGCACGGCGACGCGGCGCGGGTCGCAGGCGCACGACGAGATCGACCGGGTGGACGGCGTGATCACCCGCCGCACGAACCGCGCGGGCGGCCTCGAGGGCGGCATGACGAACGGCGAGGTGCTGCGCGTGCGCGCGGCGATGAAGCCGATCTCGACGGTGCCGCGGGCGCTGGCGACGGTGGACACGGCGACGGGGGAGCCGGCGACGGCGCAGCACCAGCGTTCGGACGTGTGCGCGGTGCCGCCGGCGGCGGTGGTGGCGGAGGCGATGGTCGCGCTGGTCGTGGCGGACGCGCTGCTGGAGAAGACCGGGGGCGACTCGGTGGGCGAGGTGCGCCGGAACCTCGAGGCGTACGTCGCGGCGATCCCCGACCTGCTGCGATGAGCGGGCCCCGGGTCGTCCTGGTCGGCCCGCCCGGGTCGCAGGTGGCGGAGGTCGCCGCTGCGCTCGCCCGGTCGTGGGGCGTGGCGGTGCGGGACACGGACGCGGACGTCGAGCGGCTCGCCGGCAAGCCGGTGCCGGACGTGTTCCTGGAGGACGGGGAGACCCGGTTCCGCGAGCTGGAGCACGAGGCGGCGCGGACGGCGCTGGCGGAGCACGACGGCGTGCTGGCGCTGGGCGGTGGGGCGGTGCTGCACCCGCTGACCGAGGACCTGCTGGTGGCGTACCGGGCGACCGGCGGGGCGGTGGTCTTCCTGGACGTGTCGCTGCGGCACGCGGCGCCGCGGGTGGGTTTCAACCAGGCGCGGTCGATCGCGGTGGGGAACCCGCGGTCGCAGTGGCAGGCGCTGATGACGGAGCGGCGGCCGGTGTACGAGCGCGTCGCCACGGTGACGGTGTCGACCGACGGGGTGACCCCCGAGGAGGTCGCGGACCGCGTGGCGGCGGCGCTGGCGGGAGCCGGGCGGGACGGGGACGGGGCGGAGGCGTGAGCGACGTGCGGACGGTCGAGGTGCGGGGGGAGCGCCCCTACGACGTGGTGATCGGGCGGCACCTGCTCGGCGAGCTGCCGCGGCTGCTCGGCGACGGGGTCCGCAAGGTGCTGGTGATCCACCCGGCGGCGCTGGCCACGACGGCGGACGCGGTCCGCGAGGACCTGACGGCGCACGGCTACGAGGCACTGCTCGCGGAGGTGCCGGACGCCGAGCCCGCCAAGACGGCGCAGGTGGCGGCGTTCTGCTGGCAGGTGCTGGGGCAGGCCGACTTCACGCGGAGCGACGCGGTGGTCGGCCTGGGCGGCGGCGCGACGACGGACCTGGCGGGGTTCGTCGCGTCGACCTGGCTGCGCGGGGTGAAGGTGGTGCAGGTGCCGACGACGCTGCTCGCGATGGTCGACGCGGCCGTCGGCGGCAAGACGGGGATCAACACGGTCGAGGGCAAGAACCTCGTGGGCACGTTCCACGCGCCCGCGGGGGTGCTGTGCGACCTGGCGGCGCTGGCGAGCATGCCGCGGCACGACTACGTGGCGGGGCTCGGCGAGGTCGTGAAGTGCGGGTTCATCGCGGACCCGCGCATCCTCGAGCTGGTCGAGGCGCACGGCGCGGAGATCACCGACCCGGTGCGCGCGGCGGGCTCGGAGGTGCTGGCCGAGCTGGTGGAGCGGTCGG
>DAMBCY010000450.1:1882-3254 GCA_032056255.1 Cellulomonas sp.
CCGGGTGGTGGGGGAGGACCTGCGCGAGGCCGGCCTGCGGGAGATCCTCAACTACGGGCACACGCTCGGGCACGCCATCGAGCACGTCGAGCGCTACTCGTGGCGCCACGGGGCGGCGGTGTCGGTGGGCATGGTCTACGCCGCGGAGCTGGCGCGGCTCGCGGGGCGGCTGGACGAGGCGGTCGTGGCGCGGCACCGGTCGGTGCTGGCGGGACTCGGGCTGCCGACGTCCTACCGCGGCGACCGGTGGGACCAGCTGCTCGCGGCGATGCGCCGGGACAAGAAGACGCGCGGGGACCTGCTGCGGTTCGTGGTGCTCGACGGCGTGGCCCGGCCGTCCCGACTCGAGGGCCCGGACCCGGCGCTGCTGGTCGCGGCCTACGCGGAGATCGCCGAGGGCGCGGCCCCGCCGCGTGGCCTCTCGCTCGGCTGAGATCACAAACTCTGGGGTTTGTAGATGACCTTACAAGCCTTTCCGGTTGTAACTGTCGGTACCAGGGTCTAGCGTGGTCGGCATGTGGACCCTGACCGTGGACCAGGAGGGCAGCCGGCGCGTGGGCGACCGCGTGGACGCGCTGCTCGCGGGCCTCGCCGCCGCGTCGCCGCTCACGGGCGCGGCGCCCGGTGCCGTGCTGCTGCCGTTCGAGCGGACGGTGGGCGACGAGGTCCAGGGCGTGCTCGCCGACCCCGACCTCGTCGTGGCGCTGACGCTGCACCTGGTCCGCGTCGGCGGATGGAGCATCGGCATCGGCGCGGGCGCCGTGGACACCCCGCTGCCGGCGACCTCCCGCGCCGGGTCCGGCAGCGCGTTCCTCCACGCGCGCGACGCCGTCGAGGCCGCGAAGTCCCGCCTGCGCAGCGTCCCGCTCGCCGTCCGCGGACCCCGCGCCGACCTCGCCGCCGACGCCGAGGGGGTGCTGACGCTGCTCGGCTCCGTCGTCGCGCGCCGCAGCGCGGCCGGGTGGTCGGTCGTCGACCACCTCGCCGCCGGACCGGGCCGGGCCGCGCCGCGGCAGGAGGCCGTCGCGGCCGCGCTCGGGATCAGCCAGCAGGCCGTCAGCGCCCGCGCCCGCGCGGCGCTGTGGGCCGAGGAGGTGGCCGCCCGGCCCGCCGCGGCGCGCCTGCTCCGGCTCGCCGCCGGCGACGACGAGGATGGGCGTCCGGACGACGAGGGGGGCGGCAGGTGACACCGCTGTGGGGTGCCGTGGTGGTGCTGGCCGCGCTCGTGGTCAGCGGCGCGCTCGGCTGGGTCGCCGCGGCCGGCGTGCTGCGGCTGGCCGACCGGACCCCGGCGGCCGAGGCCGCCGCGACCCCGCCGGCCGCCGCCGACGCGACCCCGCCCGAGCCCGCCGAGGACGACCCGAGCACGCGG
>DAMBCY010000451.1:0-3242 GCA_032056255.1 Cellulomonas sp.
TACGTGTCCTCCCAGGTGCTGACGAACACCTGCGGCTGGGCCGCGCGCGTCGCCCAGGACTGGCTGGTGCTCAGCCTCACCGGGTCCGCCGCCCTCGTCGGGCTGACCGTCACGCTGCAGTTCCTGCCGATGCTGCTGCTCGGCCTCCTCGGGGGCGTCGTGGCCGACCGCTTCGCGCGACGGCGGGTGCTCGTGGTCACCCAGACCGTCTTCGGCCTGTCCACCCTGGCGGTCGGCGTGCTCGCGCTGTCCGGGCACGTCCAGGCGTGGCACGTGCTGGTCGCCGCGTTCGTCAGCGGCCTGGCGACCGTGTTCGACAACCCCGCGCGCCAGGCGTTCGTGCACGAGGTCGCCGGGCCCGAGCACCTGCGCCAGGCGATCAGCGTGAACTCCGCCGTGTTCCAGCTCGGCGGGCTGGTCGGCCCGGCGGTGGCCGGCGGCCTGATCGGCGCGGTCGGCGAGGGCTGGACGTTCCTGCTGAACGCCGCCGCCTGCCTCGCGGCCGTCGCGCTGCTCGTGGCGATGCGCACCGCCGAGCTCACCCCGGCCCCCGTCGTCGCACGGGCCAGGGGCCAGCTGCGCGAGGGGCTCGCGTACGTCCGGCGCAGCCCGCGCATCCTGTGGTCGGTGGTCCTGGTCGGGTTCGTCGGGGTCACCGGCATCAACATGGCCACGGTGCTCGCCGCCTACACCGACCAGGTGTTCCGCACCGACGCGGGCGGCTACGCGCTGCTCACGTCGATGCTGGCCGTCGGGGCGCTCAGCGGGGCGCTGCTGTCCACCCGGCGCCGCGGCAGCCGGATCACGCACCTCGTGCTGCTGGCCGCGGGCATCGGCCTGCTCCAGCTGCTCGCGGCCGTCGCCCCCACCAAACCCGTGTTCGTCGCCGTGCTCGTCGCGATGGGCCTGGTCACGCTGCTCTACCTGACCGGCTCGAACACGCTCGTGCAGACGACCGTCGCCCCGCACGTCCGCGGGCGCGTGATGGCGCTCTACGTCCTCGTCCTGCTCGGCGCGCAGGCCGTCTCCGGCACGCTGGTCGGCTGGGTGTGCGAGCACCTCGGCGCCCGGGCCGGCATGGTGGCGTGCGGAGTCGGCCCGCTGCTCGGCGCCGTCGTCGTCGGCCTCGTGCTGGCCGTCCGGTCGGACGGCGGCGTGCGCGGCACCGTGCAGCGCTTCACGGCCCGCGAGGTCGTCCCGGCCTGACCCTCGCGGGAGGATGTCCCCGTGCCTCCCGTCGTCCGCGTCCGGTGGGCCGTCGTGCACCCCGGGCTCGGCCGCCTGCGGCACGGAGGCGTGCTGCTGGACGACGAGCACGAGCGCGTCGACCGGGCCGCGCCCGCGCTGCGCGACCGCACCGCGGCGGGTCTGCTGCTCGTCCGCCTCGCCGTCGCCGACGAGACGGGGGTCGCCCCCGGCGAGGTCAGGCTCCGTCGCCGCTGCCCGAGGTGCGGCAGCACGACGCACGGCGCCCCGTGGGCGGAGCGCGCCGACGGCGGCCCGGTCCCCCGGGTGTCGCTGTCCCGGACGGACGGTCTCGTCGCGGTCGCGCTCGCCGACGCTCCGGTGGGCGTCGACGTCGAGCGGACGGGCCCCCGCACCGTCCCCGCGGCCGTGGACGCCGTCGCCCTGGCCCCCGGCGAGCCCCCCGCCGGCCCCGGAGGAACCGGCCTGCTCCGCACCTGGGCCCGCAAGGAGGCGGTGCTCAAGGCGGCGGGCACCGGGTTGTCGGTCGATCCCGCGTCGTTCCGGGTGACCTCCGCGACCGGCACCCCGGCGGTGGACGGCCTCGCCCCGGGGGCGGACGCGTGGTGGCTCACCGACCTCGGCCCGATCCCGGAGGTGGTCGGTGCCGTGGCGACCCTCCGCCGGCCCGGCGACGAGCCGGTGCCGGACGTCCGCGAGCGCCCCCTCCCGGCGCCCTGATCCTCGGCCGGACCCGGGTCCCGCCCGGACGGGCCCTCAGTCCCGGCCGGCCACCGCCCGGCCGGCCGTGCGCCGCCGCACCGCGGGCGGCAGCGCCGGCAGCGCCGCCGACGCGACCCACGCGTCCAGCAGCACCCCCGCGTCCCGGCCGGTGACGTCCGCGACGCACGCGCCCAGCAGCGCGGTGGTCACGGACCCGTGCCGGTACCGCGCGGTCCAGGCGCGCAGCAGGTCGAAGAACGCCTCGTCGCCGATCTCCAGCCGCAGGGCGTGCAGGGTCAGCGCCCCGCGCTTGTACAGCCGGTCGTCGAACATCGCGTCCCGCCCGGGGTCGCCGATGACGAGGTCCTGCGGCAGCCCGGTGAGCCGCCGGTGCACGGCACGGGCGTGGGCGTCGGCCGTCCGGCCCCCGGCGGCGTCCTCCCACAGCCACTCGGCGTAGCAGGCGAAGCCCTCGTGCAGCCAGATGTCCTGCCAGGTCGCGGCGGTGAGGCTGTTGCCGAACCACTGGTGCGCGAGCTCGTGCGCGACCAGGCGCTCGGTGCCGCGCCGGCCGTCCACGTGGTTGGCGCCGAACACGGACAGCCCGTGGGCCTCCAGCGGGATCTCCAGCGGGTCGTCGGTGACCACGACGTCGTACCGGGCGAACGGGTACGGCCCGAACAGGTCGGTGAACAGCCTCATCATCGCCGGCTGCCGCGCGAGGTCGTGCGTGAGGGCGGCGCGCAGCCGGGCCGGCGCGACGACGTCCTGCGGGACGTCCTCCGGGGCGGGACCGGCCAGCGGCGCGCGCTCGTACCGGCCGATCTGCACGGTCGCGAGGTAGGGCGCGGTGGGCTCGGGCTGGTCGAACTCCCAGCGCACCCGGCTGGCGCGCGCCCGGCGGCCGACCAGCACGCCGTTGCCGACCACCTCGTACCCGGCCTCGGTGGTGACGACCAGGTGGAACGACGCCTTGGCCGCGGGCCGGTCGTCGCACGGGAACCAGGACGGGGCGCCGTCGGGCTGCCCGGCGACGATCACGCCGTCGCTGAGCTCCTCCCAGCCGACCTCGCCCCACGGGCCCCGCCGGGGCGCGGGCTGACCCGAGTACTCGACCTCGACGAGCACGGCGGCGCCGGCGGCGACCGGCCGGGCCAGCCGGACCTCCAGCCGGCCGTCGCGCTGCGCGAACCGCCCGGGCCGCCGCCCGTCGACCAGCACCCGCGAGACCCGCAGCCCGACCAGGTCCAGCGAGAGCCGCTCGAGGTCGGTGGCGGCGGTGGCGTGCACGCCGGTGCGGCCGTCGAGCCGGTTGGCGGCTACGCGGTAGCCGA
>DAMBCY010000452.1:0-3235 GCA_032056255.1 Cellulomonas sp.
ATCGTGCCAGGCGCCACCGGCACGCGTCGCAGGGATTTCCGGGGCGACCCCGCGGCGGAACCGGCGCGCCGCTACCCGGCGCACGGGGAGCTCCACGTGGCCTGCTCCCCCGGGGTGCACGTCGGCCCTGCGGGGCTGCTCGGCGCGCGGCGGGGCGGACCACGGGCTCTCCGCCGGCCACGGGCCGGCGGAGCCGATCGGGACCGAGAACGGCCGGGTCGGGTCGGTGCCCCCGGCGGGGCTCGAACCCGCACCGTGCCGGGTTTAAGCCGGCTGCCTCTGCCGATTGGGCTACGGGGGCCGCGAGCCATCCTGCCACCGCGGGTGGCCCCGGCGTGAGCGACGTGGCAGGACGCGGAGGACTCAGGCCGTCGCCGCTCCCGGCGTGACCTCGGCGCCCGGCACCGCGGCGTGGTCCTCGTCCGCGGGCTTCGGCCTCGGCGGCTCCGACGCGGCGCGGAACTCCGCACGCGGGTCGTGCAGCGACCCCAGCGGGACGACCTCGCGGCGCCACAGCAGGTTCGCCGTCCAGCCCGCCATGATCGCGATCTTGCGGTTCCACGTCGGCATCGCCATCACGTGGTACGTCCGGTGCATCACCCAGGCCAGGAAGCCGCGGACCTTGATCCGGCCCAGGAACTGCGCGACGCCCTTGTACATGCCGAGCGAGGCGACGGCACCGATGTTCCGGTGGCTGTAGTCCGTCGGCTCCGCGCTGCGCAGCACCCGGGCCAGGTTGTCCGCCAGGTGCGTCGCCTGCCGGATCGCGTGCTGGGCGTTCGGCGGGCAGAACGTCCCGGGGTTGGTCAGGTCCGGGACCGCGGCGCAGTCGCCGGCGGCGTAGGCGTCCGGGACGACGTTCCCCTCGGCGTCCGCGACCTGCAGCGTCGGCAGCGTGATGACGCGGCCGATCCGGTCCAGCGGCAGGTCGGAGTTCTGCAGCACCGGGTTGGCCTTGACCCCGGCGGTCCACACGATGGTCTCGGACTCGAACTCGGTGCCGTCGGACAGCACCACGTGACCGTCCACGCACGAGCTGAGGAACGTCGACAGGAACACCTCGATGCGGCGCTTGCGCAGCTGCTCGAGGGTGTAGCCGCCGAGCTCCTCGGACACCTCGGGCAGGATGCGGCGCGAGCCCTCGACGAGGACGAACCGCAGGTCCTCGGGGTCCAGCGACTTGTACTGCCTGATCGCGTCGCGGGCCATGTCCTCGACCTCGGCGATCGCCTCGACGCCGGCGAACCCGCCGCCGACGAAGGTGAAGGTCAGCATCCGCCTGCGCAGCTCCGGGTCCCAGGTGGACGACGCGCGGTCGATCCGGCCCAGGACGTGGTTGCGGACGGCGATGGCCTCCTCGACGTTCTTGAAGCCGATGGCCTGCTCGGCCAGGCCCGGGATCGGCAGCGTGCGCGCCACCGAGCCGAGCCCGACGATCAGGTGGTCGTACGTGATCCAGTACGGCTCGCCCTCCTCGGGCGTGACCTCGACGGTGCGCTCGGCGTGCTTGATCGCCGACACCTTGCCCTGGAGCACGTCGATGCCCTTGAGCGCCCGGCGGTGCGGGGCCACGACGTGCCGGGCGTCGATGGAGCCCGCGGCGGCCTCCGGCAGGAACGGCGCGTAGGTCATGTACGGGCGCGGGTCGACGACGACGATCGCCGCCTCGCGGTTGCCCAGGCGTCGGCGCAGCCGGCGGGCCGAGTACAGGCCCACCGACCCACCGCCGAGGATGACGATGCGCGGCACCTTGCGCGGCTTGCCCTGGGCGGCGGGGGGCCGCACCGGGGTCGGGTCGGTCGGGTGAGGCATACCTCAACGGTACGTCCCACGACTTGCCGAGAGCGACCCCGGTGCACGTGATTCTGGGCACAAAGTCCTAGACGACCGGTCAGGGAGCGGGTGTCGCGGGCGGCTCGGCGCTCGCCCCGGCGTCGACCGGACCGGTGGCCGGATCAGCGGCGGGGTCGTCGGTGGTGTCGGCGTCCGGCGCCGGGGGCGGGCCGGTCGACGGGCTCGGGCCGGTCGACGGGGCGGCGGTCGCAGCCGACCCCGCACCCGGGGCCTCCGTCGTCGTCCCGGCCTCCTCCCGCTCGACCAGCGCCGGGGCCTTCGCGAACGGCAGCGGCGGTGTCCGCGGCTCACCGACGAGCGTGGTCCACGGCTCGGCGTCCCCGGAGTAGACGTCCCCGAACTCCTCGTCGGGCGCGCCGCGCAGCGGGTACACGTTCCACCGGTCCCGCTCGTCCTCGTCGGTCGCCGGCACGAACGACCACGGCTGCGTCACGCCCGGCAGGCTCCAGGACTGCCACCAGCCGTCGGTCACGGTCTCCACCGCGCGTCCGCGGTCGTCGAAGATCTGCACGTCCTGCAGGGGGTTGCCCTCGGCGTCGTAGACGAACAGGTTGCTGACCTGCTGGCCCTCCACCCAGACGCCGTCCTCCTGGCCGTACTCCTCGGCGTACGCATAGGTCACCTGCTGCGAGGCGTTCCCCGCCCAGACCAGCGCGGGCAGCAGCAGGACGAGCGCGCCGACGCCGACGGCGCGCGGCAGCAGGTGCATCCGGCGCGGCGTCCACAACCCCCGGCCCCACTGCACGCTGACCAGCAGGACGCCCGCGAAGAGCAGGAGCGTCAGGAGGTTCGTCGGCGCCCAGCCGACACGCCCCCAGCCCGAGGTGAGCGTCTGCATCAGCACCTGGTAGACCACCCAGGCCCGCAGCAGCCACCACAGCGGGCGGACCGACAGCCCCAGGTCGCGCACTCCGGGCCACCACGGCTGCGCCTGCAGCCCGGCCACCCACCGCTCCGTCCGCCGACGCCAGCGCTCGCGCGACCGGGACAGCGCGGCACGGGGCCCACCAGCGCGGGGCAGGGCGTCCGGCTCCGGCAGGCCCGCCGCGGCGCGCAGCTCCCGGGCGTACTCCGCGGGCGGACCGAACCGCGCGACGAGGTCGGGCTGCTCGGCGGCGCCCGGCACGCCCGGGGTGCCCTCGACGTCCGCGAGCGCGTCGGCGAGGTCCGCCTCCAGCCCGTCCGTCAGGTCGTCCACCTGGTCCGCGGACATCCCCACCAGGTGCGCCCGCACCTGCGCCGCGTAGTGCGTCACCGTCCCGGGACGGGCGCCGGTCGTCGTGTTCACGCTGCCTCCACCTCGAGCAGACGGGACATCGTGCCCGCGAACTCGTGCCAGTCCTTGCGCTGGGTCGCGAGCATCGCCCGACCCTGCGCGTTG
>DAMBCY010000453.1:0-3224 GCA_032056255.1 Cellulomonas sp.
ATGGCGGCCTACGGGCTGGTGGTCGTCCCGATCATGTTCTGCCTGGCCCTGCTGTTCGCGCTGCTGCTCGACGCCCCCCGCACCCGCCTGCGCCGGACCAGCCGGGTGCTGATCTTCCTGCCCTATGCCGTCCCGGGCATCATCGCCTCGCTGCTGTGGGGCTTCATCTACATGCCGCGGGTGAGCCCGATCCACCGGGCCGCGGACTGGCTCGGCCTGCCGGCTCCGGACTTCCTGTCCTCGGGCTCGGTGCTGCTGTCCGTGGCGAACATCGCGGTGTGGGGCGGCACCGGCTTCAACATGGTGATCGTGGACACCGCGTTGCGGGGCATCCCGGCCGAGCTGTACGACGCCGCCCGCATCGACGGGTGCGGCGAGGTGCGGATCGCCCGCCACGTCAAGATCCCGATGCTCGCGCCGGCCCTGACGATGACGGTGATCTTCGCACTCATCGCCATGATCCAGGTCTACAACGAACCCCAGGCCCTCAGCTCGCTCACCACGGCGATCTCCTCGACCTGGGTGCCGATGATGAAGGTCTACTCCGACGCCTTCGTGGTGAACAACCTGTACCGCGCCGCCGCGGTCTCCGTGCTGCTCGCCGCGCTGACGCTCGTCGTCTCGCTGGGCATCCTCCGGCTGACCAGCGGCCGCACCGCCGCGAGGAGCCCGCGATGACCGCCGCCGCGCTGCAGGGGGACACCCGGACCGCAGGGCCCGGGGGCCGGCGCCGCGCGGTGGCCCGGCCCGCCGCCCGCCGCCGGGGCGGGCTGCTGCCCACCCTGGCCCTGGTCGCCGGCGCGCTGTACGGCCTCTTCCCCCTCGTCTGGCTCGTGTCCGCCTCCACCAAGACCACCGGCGAGCTGTTCAGCACGTTCTCGTTCCTGCCGAGCTTCTCCGGCGGCCTGGTGGAGAACGTCCGGGCGCTGCTGTCCTACAACGACGGCGTGTTCTGGCGCTGGGTGGGCAACACGCTGCTGTTCGCCGGGGTCGGCGCCGTGCTGACGGTCCTGGTGTCCGCGGCCGCGGGCTACGCGATGGCCAAGTACGACTTCCGGGGCCGGGAGCTGCTGTTCCGGCTCGTCCTGGCCGGGGTGCTCGTGCCGCAGATCGCCCTCGCGATCCCGCAGTACCTCCTCATGGCCCGGGTCGAGATGACGGGCACCTACTGGTCGGTCCTGCTGCCCAGCCTGATCAGCCCGTTCTCCATCTACCTGTGCCGGATCTTCGCCGAGGCGACCGTCCCCGAGGAGATCCTCGAGGCCGGGCGGCTGGACGGGGCGGGGGAGTACCGGCTGTTCCTGCAGGTCGGGCTCCGGCTCATGGTCCCGGGCCTGGTGACCGTGTTCCTGCTGCAGTTCGTCGCGATCTGGAACAACTTCATGCTCCCGTACATCATGCTCGCCGACGACCGCATGTACCCGCTGACCGTCGGCCTGTTCACGCTGCTCAACCGGGGTGCCGGGCAGGCCGCGCTGTACACGATGGTGATCACCGGCGCGCTGCTGTCGGTGCTGCCGCTCATGGGGCTCTTCCTGCTCCTGCAGCGGTACTGGCGCCTCGACGTGCTGAGCGGCGGGCTCAAGGGATGAACGCGGACCCGGTGGGCCTGCGGCCCCGGCTGGACACCCTGACCCGGCGGCACGGCCTGCTCTACGGCGGTGACTACAACCCGGAGCAGTGGCCCGAGGAGGTGTGGGCCGAGGACGTGCGCCTGATGCGCGAGGCGGGGGTCAACCTGGTCACCGTCGGGGTCTTCTCCTGGGGCCGTCTGGAGCCGCGGCCCGGGGAGCTGGACCTCGGCTGGCTGGACCGGGTGCTCGACCTGCTCGACGGCGCGGGCATCGCCGTGGACCTGGCGACCCCGTCCGCGTCACCGCCACCGTGGCTCGCGGTCGAGCACCCCGAGACCCGCGCGGTGCGCGCCGACGGGGTGCGGGTGAGCCACGGGTCGCGCACGCACTTCTGCCCCTCGGCACCGGCGTACCGCGACCGCGTCGTGGCGCTCGCGCGCGTCCTGGCGGACCGCTACGGGACGCACGCGGCCCTCGGGATGTGGCACGTCGGCAACGAGTTCGGCCAGGCGTGCTGGTGCGACCTGTGCGCCGAGCGCTTCCGCGCCTGGCTGCGGGACCGCTACGGCACGCTCGAGGCGCTCAACCGGGCGTGGGGCACGACGTTCTGGGGCCAGCACCACGGCCGGTGGGCGGAGGTGCTGCCGCCGCGCGTGGCGCCGTACCTGCACAACCCGTCGCAGGAGCTCGACTTCCGGCGGTTCACGTCCGACCAGATGCGCGACCTGTACCGGATCCAGGCCGAGGTGCTGCGGGCCGCGACCCCGGACGTGCCGGTGACCACGAACTTCATGGGCCTCTTCCCGGGGGTGGACTACGCCTCGTGGCGCGAGGACGTGGACGTCGTGGCGGACGACTGGTACGCCGACCCGGCCGACCCGCGCACCGCCGTCAGGGCCGCGCTGACCCACGACCTGATGCGGTCCCTCGGCGACGGCCGGCCGTGGGTGCTGATGGAGCAGGCGACGAGCGCCGTGAGCTGGCGCGGGCACAACCTGCCGCGGTCGGCGGGGACGATGCTCGTGGACTCGGTGCGGGCCGTCGCGCACGGGGCGGACGCGGTCTGCTACTTCCAGTGGCGCGCCTCGCTGTTCGGCGCCGAGCGCTTCCACTCCGCGATGCTGCCGCACGCCGGACCGGACTCCGACCTGCACCGGGCGGTGCGGGACCAGGGCGCGGCCCTCGCGCGGCTGCGCCGGGTCGCGGGCACGTCGGTCGACGCCCGGGCCGCCCTGGTCTTCGACTGGCCCTCGTGGTGGGCCGGGACGGCCGCGGCGCTGCCGAGCGACCGCCTGGAGCCGACCGAGCAGCTGCTGTCCTACTACGAGCCGCTGTGGCGGGCGGGCATCGCGGTCGACGTGGTGCCGCCCGGCGCGGACCTCGACCGGTACGCGCTCGTCGTCGTGCCACAGCTCCACCTGGTGTCGGACGCGGACGCGGCGGCGGTGGCGGGGGTGGCCGAGCGCGGCGGCGTGCTGCTCGTCGGCCCGTTCTCCGCCGTCGCCGACGAGGCGGGTCACGTGCGCCCGGGCCGGTTCCCGGCGCCGTGGACCGGCGTGCTGGGTGCCTCCGGTGAGCAGCACCGCCCGCTGCCGGACGCCGGCGCGGCGGTGCGGTCCGAGCGCTACGGGGACTTCCGCGCCACCGTCT
>DAMBCY010000454.1:0-3210 GCA_032056255.1 Cellulomonas sp.
GTTCATCCTGTTCTCGAAGCTCCACCTCGCGAACTCGCTGTGGTCGATCATCGCCCTGCAGGCGTTCGGCGCGTTCGGCGTGTTCCTGATGAAGCAGTTCTACGAGACCGTCCCCGAGGAGCTCTCGGAGGCGGCCCGGCTCGACGGCCTGTCGGAGTACGGCATCTGGCGGCGCATCATGCTGCCGCTGTCCCGGCCGGCGCTCGCGTCGCTGACGCTGCTCACGTTCGTCAACACCTGGAACGACTACCTCGGCCCGCTGGTGTACCTGCGCGACCGGGACCTGTGGACGATCCAGCTGGGCCTGCGGACGTTCATCTCGCAGTACAACGCCGAGTACGCGCTGATCATGACCGGCTCGGTGCTCTCGGTGCTGCCGATCGCGATCATCTTCCTGCTCGGCCAGCGGTACTTCGTCGAGGGCATCGCGACCTCCGGGATGAAGGGCTGAGGGCCGTGCGCCGCTGGATCTCCCACGACACCCTGGGCACCGCCATGGACACGGTGTACCGGGCCCTGCTGGCGAACGTGCTGCTGGTGCTCGGGAACCTGCCGTTCACCGCCGTGCTCGTCGCCACGGACCTGGGGCGGACCTGGCCGCTGCTCGTCGCCCTCGCGCCGCTGTCCTTCCCTACGCTCGTCGGGGTCTGCGCGGTGTTCGACGCGAAGGACGAGGGGCTGCTGCGCACGTTCGCGACCGCGTGGCGGCGGAGCCTGGGCAAGGCCCTGGTCCTCGGCGGGCTGCTCACCGGCCTCGGCACCGTCCTCGTCGTCGACGTCCGGGTGCTGTTCGGCACCACGGCGGGTGCGGTCGCGATCCCGGTGCTCGCCGTCGGCCTCGCGCTCGTCGCGGTGGTCGGTCCGCACGCCGTCGTGGCCCTCGCGCAGGCCCCGGGCGCGCGGCTGCGGGACCTGCTGCTCTGGTCGGCCTACCTGGGCCTGCGTCGCTGGTACCTCTCGGCGGTGTCGCTGGTCGTCCTGGGCCTGCTCGCCGGGTTCGTGGCGAGCCGACCGGCCCTCGGGCTCGGGCTCGCCGCGGCCCCGATGCTCTACGCGGTGTGGGCGAACTGCCGGTTCGCCCTGCGCCCCGCGCTCGTCCCGTCCGGCGGCGATCCCGTGCCCGCCTGACCACCGCGCCTGCCGCACCCGTCCGCACCGCGCGCACGCGCACGCACCCCCTCAGCTTGGAGACGCACCCCATGACGACGACCGACGCCCCGGCGGCGCGCGACGCCCTCACCGCCGCGCTCGCCGCGGCCCTGCGCACCGTCGACGCGAACACCGCCGCGTTCGGCAGCCGCTACCCGGACGACACCACCTCGGGCGGGCGCTACCCGCTGCGCCCCGCGACGGCGGACCTGCCCGAGGGGGCGAACTACGGCTGGACCACCTGCTTCTGGCCCGGTCAGCTCTGGCTGGCCCACGAGCTGACCGGTGAGCAGCGGCACCTCGACGCGGCCCGGGCGCACGTCGCCTCGTACGCCGACCGGATCGCCCGGGAGGTCGACATCGACACCCACGACCTCGGGTTCCTCTACACGCTGTCCTGCGTGACGGCCTGGCGTCGCACCGGGGACGCGACCGCCCGGGCCGCGGCCCTCGGGGCCGCCGACGCGCTCATGCGCCGGTTCCTCGAGCCCGCCGGGATCATCCAGGCGTGGGGCGACCTGACCGACCCGGCGCAGCGCGGGCGGACGATCATCGACAGCCTGATGAACATGCCGCTGCTGCGGTGGGCCTCCGCCGAGACCGGGGACCCGCGGTACGCCGTGGCCGCGGACCGGCACACCGCCCAGCTCCGCGACCACATCCTGCGGGCGGACGACACCACCTTCCACACGTTCTTCTGGGACGCCGAGACCGGGGAGCCGCTGCGCGGCGGCACCGAGCAGGGGCTGTCCGACGGGTCGTGCTGGGCGCGCGGCCAGGCGTGGGGGATCTTCGGGTTCGCGCTCGCGTACCGGGAGACCGGGGACGCCACCTTCCTCGACGCGTCCCGGCGGTGCGCGGACTACTTCCTGGCGCACCTGCCCGCGGACCACGTCGCGTTCTGGGACCTCGTGCTCACCGACGGGACCGACGCGGAGCGGGACTCCTCGTCGGCCGCGATCGCCGCGTGCGGGCTGGACGAGCTCGCCCGGGTGGTGGACGACCCCGGGGCGGCCGGCCGCTACCGCCGCGCCGGTGCCGCGGTGCTCGACTCCCTGGCCGCCGGCTACACCCCGGGCCCCGGCGCCGGTCCCGGCGCGCCGCTGCTGCTGCACGGCGTCTACGACATGCCGAAGTCCGTCGGCGTCGACGAGGGCAACCTCTGGGGCGACTACTACTACCTGGAGGCCCTGACCCGCCGCCTGCTGCCCGGCTGGGAGTCCGTGTGGTGGGTGGCCCCCGCGGCCGCCCCCGCCGACGCGCGGGTCACCGGGGCCTGAGGGGCGCGCGGCGATGCGTCTGGTCCGGTTCGCGAGCACGGCCCCGCACGGGGTCGGCGCCCTGGTGCCCGGCGGGGTGCTCGACCTCGCGGCGGCCGTCCCCGGGTCCCCGGACTCGGTGGCCGGGCTGCTCGCGGCACCGGAGCCCGTCGTCGCCGCGGTCCGGCGGGCGGTGGCGGCCCCCGATCCCGCGCACGTCCTCCCGCTCGACGGGGTGCGCCTGCTCGCCCCCGTGCCCCGGCCGGGCGCGATCTGGTGCGTCGGGTACAACTACCGCGGCCACACCGCGCAGGACGACCCCGCGTTCCCGGACGTGTTCACCAAGCCCGCCTCGGCGGTCGCCGGACCGCAGGACCCGGTCGTGCTGCCGCCCGCGAGCACCGAGGTCGACTACGAGGCCGAGCTGGCCGTCGTGATCGGCCACCGGGCGCACCGGGTCGCGGAGGCCGACGCCCTCGCGCACGTCGGCGGGTACACGGTGCTGAACGACGTCAGCGCCCGGGACTGGCAGCGGCACGGCAGCCAGTGGGCGCTCGGCAAGGCGTTCCCCACCTTCGCGCCGCTCGGCCCCGCCGTGGTCACGCCCGACGAGGTCCCGGACCTGGCGGACCTCACCGTCGAGGCCCGCGTGAACGGCGAGACCACCCTGCGCGGCTCGACCCGGGACATGGTCTTCCCGGTCGCCCGCATCGTGTCCTACCTCAGCCAGGTCGTCGCCCTCGAACCCGGGGACGTCATCGCGACCGGCACCCCGCAGAAGCTCCAGGACGTCCTCGACCGC
>DAMBCY010000455.1:0-3195 GCA_032056255.1 Cellulomonas sp.
CCGCGCCCACGCCGGTGGCGGTGGCCCCGGCGGCGTCGACCCCGGTGCCCGCGGTCGACGCGGCGGCGGCCGAGCCCGCACCGGCGGCCGAGCCCGTCCCGTCCGTCGCGGCTGCGCCCTCCGTCGAGCCCGCGGTGGCGGCCGGTGAGCCGGACACCGGGGACACCCCGGCGGCGTCCGTCGTGCCCGCGTGGTTCCCGGTGGCGGACGAGGACGCGGTGGACCAGGACGCCGCAGACGGGTCCGAGGGGGACGAGGACGTCGAGGCGGCGGACGCGACCGCGCTGCTGCCCGCCGTCGACGCGGCCCCGCCGGTCCCGTCCGGCTCCGGCGCGACCCCGGTCGTGGCGCCCCCCGTGCCGGTGCTGCCCGGTCCGGCCTCCGCGGACGACCACGACGGCCTGACCATCCTCAGCGGCGAGCTCGCGTCCATCCGGCAGAACCTGCCGTCCTGGGCGGTCTCCCAGACGGGCGAGTGGCCCTCGGGCGTCCCGACCCCGACCCCCGGCCCGTCCGCCGCGCCGGCGCAGCACGCCGCCACCGGGGGAGGGGCGGTCGCGCAGGCGACCGTGCCGTGCCTCGCGCTGTCCACCGGCGTGCGGGTGCCGCTGGACGGCATCGTGCTCATCGGCCGCGCCCCGCAGGAGGACCGGGCGCCCGACGGCGCCCGGACCCGCCTGGTGACGGTGCCGAGCCCGGAGCAGGACATCTCGCGGACGCACGCCGAGGTCCGGCTGGAGCACGGGCGCGTGCTGGTGACCGACCTGTACTCGACGAACGGGATCACGGTCGCGAGCGGCGGGCTGCCGCCGCGCCGGATCACCGCGGGCGAGCCCGTCGTGGTGGGCGACGGCGACGTCGTCGACCTCGGCGACGGCGTGACGTTCGCCCTGGAGCCGGGTGCGTGACGCGCCGACGTGAGACCTCCCAGCCGCCGCACCTGCCGGGGTACTCGGTGCGGCGGCTGCTGGGTGCGGGGGGATCGGCGGACGTGTTCCTGTACGAGCAGGAGCTGCCCCGCCGCGCTGTCGCCGTCAAGGTGCTCCTCGCGGGCGTCGACACCGCCACCCGGGAGGCCTTCGCGCGCGAGGCCGACCTGACGGCCCAGGTCTCGCACCACCCGTCGATCGTGACGGTGCACCAGGCCGGCGTCGCCGCGGACGGCCGCCCGTACCTGGTGATGGAGTACTGCGCGCGGCCCGGGCTCGGGCAGCGGTACCGCAGCGAGCGGTTCGACGTCGAGGAGGTGCTGGAGCTCGGCGTGCGGCTCGCCTCGGCGGTCGAGACCGCGCACCGCGCGGGCATCCTGCACCGGGACATCAAGCCCGGCAACGTCCTGACCACCGACTTCGGCCGGCCGGTGCTGGCGGACTTCGGCATCGCGGCCACCGTGGACGCGGGCGGCCCGGCGGTGGGCATGTCGATCCCCTGGGCGGCGCCCGAGCTGCTGGCCGCGCGCCCGCACGGCGATGCGCGCTCCGACGTCTACTCGCTGGCCGCGACGCTGTTCTCGGCCCTCGCGGGCCGGTCGCCGTTCGAGCGTCCCGGTGGACCGAACGAGGCCGCCGACCTGGTGGGCCGGATCGAGCGCGGGGCGCCGGTGCCGATCGCGCGCGGCGACGTGCCGGAGCGGCTGCGCACCGTGCTGGCGCGGGCGATGGCCCGCGACCCCCAGCTGCGGCACGCCCGCGCCGTCGACCTCGCGCACGACCTGCGGGCCGTCGAGGCCGACCTGGGGCTGCCGCTCACCCCGATCGAGGTGGACGACGGCGTCGCCGCGCCCGGGCTCGGCGGATCGGCGGTGGACACCGAGGCGGACGCGACGCGGGTCCGGACGGTCGTCGAGGTCGCCCCGGGGTCCGCAGCGGGTGCCGCCGCGCACCCGTCCGCCCGCCCTCCCGCACCTTCCGCCGTGCCGCCGCCGTGGACCGCCGACCCGGCCGGCCCGCCCGTGGACCTGGGCGCCGGGCCGGAGGCGACCCGGCTGCGCCCGGTCCGCACGGTGCCGCCGGGTGCCGCACCGTCCGGTGCCGTGCCCGCGGGTGCCGCGCCGGGCAGCCCGACCGGGTCCGACCGTCCCGGGCCGCCGGTGCACGAGGTGCACCCCGGCGGGCCCACGCGCTCGCGGACCGGGCGGCGCGTGCTCGCCGCGGCGGGTTCGGCGCTCGTGCTCGTCGCGGTGGTGGTGGGCGTCGTGCTGCTCGCCGGCCGGCCCGACCCCGACCCCGCGCCGGGATCGGGCTCGGAGTTCCCCGGTCCCACGGAGCCCGTGGCCGGCACCGTGCCGGCGCCGACCGACCTCGCGGGCACCCGGGCCGACGACGGGTCCGTCACGTTCACCTGGACCAACCCGACCCCGGAGGACGGCGACACGTACCTGTGGGGGCGCCGGACCGCGACCGGCGAGCCCGCGCTCGAGCTCGTCGACGCCACGTCCGTCACCGTGGCGGCGCAGCCGGGCGAGGAGGTCTGCGTCGAGGTCTCGATCGTGCGCGCGGACCGCCGCGCGTCCGCCGTGCCCGCCGAGGGATGCGTCCCGTGAGGTGGCGCTGGGACCGGCGCCGCACGGTGTCGACCGCCGCGGTGGTGACCGTCCCCGCCGTGGTGGCGACGCTGGCGGTGCTGAACCCGGGCTTCCCGCTCGCGCAGGTGGACCTGAACGACGGCGCCGTCTGGCTGACCTCGACGAGCACGCTCCAGGTCGGCCGGTACAACGCCCAGGTCGAGGAGCTCAACGCCGGGCTGGTGGCGACGAGCACCGAGTTCGACGTGCTCCAGGACGCCGGCGAGGTGCTGATCGTCGAGCCGGGCGCGGTGTCCGTGGTCGACCCCGCCGGGGCGACCGCCTCCGCGGAGGTCGTCGTCCCGGCCGGCGCGCAGGTGTCGCTGGCCGGCGGCACCGTGGCGGTGATGGACACCGAGGGCCGCGCGTGGGTCCGCACGTTCGCGGACCTGCCCGCGCTCCAGGTGGCCACGGACGCGCCGGACGCGGAGGTCGGCGCGGACGGGCGCGTCGTCGCCACCGTCACGGGCGACGCGCTGGCCGTGGCGGGCGAGACCGGTGAGGTCACGCGGCTGACCCCGGCGACGGGCGAGGCGACGCGGACGGAGGCGTCCCCGGGTCTCGGTGGCCCGGTGCAGACGGTCAGCGCGGTCGGCGACGTGCCCGTGGGGCTGGACGGCGGCACGGTCCGC
>DAMBCY010000456.1:0-3186 GCA_032056255.1 Cellulomonas sp.
GCATCAACTACTAGGCACACTGTTGAGTTCTCAAAGAACAGACGCGCATCCCCCACCCACCCTCACGGGCAAGCAGCCAGAGGCTCGCTTTCCAAACTACCAGACATCCCGCACCGCCTCACCGCACCATCCGGCTCAGCAACACATTCCATCCACCAGGCACCACGACCCGCACCCGCCGGAAATCGAATCCGACGTCCACGGCCCTTGAGGCCCGGTCCGACATGACGAGACAGGCGCCGAGGCGCCTGGATCATGTCGGGGGCGGCCACCCGCGGGACCAGCCATCGAGGAGATCCTCGGTGTCCGTTCCTCCCTGCCGGGCGACCTGGAGGACACTACGCGGGCCGCTCGGCCACCGTCAAATCGGCCGCGGGTCTCCCCGGGGCGGTGCCGCGTCCGCGGTCCACGCCGGCTCCTGAGCGGAACCGCACCGGAGCGGAGCTCGCTCGGCACCGGACCCGGCGCCGGTCCGGGGTGCGCGCCGAGCAGGGCCGGAGCTCCCGGTCCCGGCTCGTCCGCTCGTCCGATGGCGGCTCTGCACGCGCGCGGCCACAGTGGGCCGATGGTGAGGCTGCGACGCGTCCGGATCGACTCCCCCGGGTGGACCCGCCGTCGCGTGGGGCGCGGGTTCAGCTACGTGGACGCCGAGTCCGTGCGGATCACCGACCCCGCGCACGTGGACCGCATCGTCGCGCTCGCCATCCCCCCGGCGTGGCAGGACGTGTGGATCAGCCCCTGGCCCAACGGGCACATCCAGGCCGCCGGGCTCGACGACGCACGGCGTCGTCAGTACCTCTACCACGAGCAGTGGCGGCTGCGACGGGCCCGGCTCAAGCACGACCACGTGCTGGCGATCGCCCGTCGGCTCCCCGCCGCGCGCCGGTCGGTCCGGCGCGACCTGGCCCTGGACGGGTTCGGCCGAGAGAAGGCGCTGGCGCTGGCGTTCCGGCTGCTGGATCTCGCCTACTTCCGGGCGGGCGGCGAGGGGTACGCCGAGCGCAACGGCTCCTACGGCCTGGCCACGCTGCGGCGCGAGCACGTGCAGGTGCTCGCCGGGGAGCACGGCACCCCGGACGCCGTGCGGTTCTGCTACCCGGCCAAGTCCGGGCAGGTGCGTGACGTGGTGGTCGACGACGCGCAGGTGGCGGAACTGGTCGGCACGCTGCTGCGTCGGCGCGGCGGCGGTCCCGAGCTGCTCGCCTGGCAGGACGACGACGGCTGGCACGACATCAGCAGCGCCGAGGTGGGCGCGGACGTGAAGCGGCGCCTGGGGGACGACGCCTCCCCCAAGGACTTCCGCACGTGGCACGCCACCGTCCTCGCCGCGCGCGGGTTCGCGGACTCCGGCCCGGCACCCCGGTCGGAGCGCGCGCGGCGCCGGGTGGTCGCGCAGGTCGTGCGGGACGTGTCCGAGGAGCTCGGCAACACGCCCGCGGTCTGCCGGGCGTCGTACATCGACCCGCGGGTCGTGGACCTGTGGGAGCACGGGACGGCGATCCGCGCGACCCGCTCGCAGGCGGTCGCCGAGAGGGAGACCCTCGCGCTGCTGGGCTCCTGAGGATCCCGGCGCCGACGGGTGCGTCAGCGCACCGGCGGGTGCGCTCAGCGCGTCACGACCGCCACCGCGAACCCGTCCCAGCCCTTGCTGCCGACGGTCTGCAGGGCGGTGGCGTCGAGGCGCGGGTGCGCCCCCAGCAGCGCGAGCACCTCCCGCGAGCCGACGACCGCCGCGCTCCCGTCGTCCGGGTCCGCCACGGCGCCACCCCTGACCACGTTGTCGACCACGATCACGGTCCCCGGACGGGACAGCGTCACCGCCGCCTCGAGGTAGCGGGCGTTGTTCGGCTTGTCCGCGTCGACGAACACCAGGTCGAAGGGCTCGGTGCCCGCGTCGGCGAGCGCGCGCAGCGACTCCGCGGCCGGGCCGACCACGACGTCCACCCGGTGCGCGATCCCGGCGCGTGCGAGGTTCTCCCGGGCGACGGCGGCGTGCGCCGGGTCGAGCTCCAGCGTGGTGACGCGCCCCTCCGGGCCGACCGCCCGGGCGAGCCACACGGCGCTGTACCCGGCGAGCGTGCCGAGCTCGAGCACCCGGCGGGCACCGGTCATGGTGCAGAGCAGCGCCAGCAGCTTGCCCTGGTTCGGCGCGACCTCGATGGGTGGCAGCCCCGCCGCCCGGCCCGCGGCCCGCACGTCGGCGAGGACGTCGTCCTCGCCGACCAGGGTCGACACCAGGTAGTCGTCGACCTCGGCCCAGCGCCGCCGCGCGCTCCCGTCGTCCGCCATGCCGCGATCCTCGCACCACCGGATGCGGACCGCGCAGGCCGGACGCAGACTGCGACGATGCCCCAGGACCCGATCGCCCGCCCCCGTCGCGACAGCGCGCCCGTCGCGGCCGACCTGCTCCCGGAGCCCGTCGCCCGGACGCTGTCCGGCATCGTGCCGGGCGTCGCCGCCGACGGCAGACCCCGGCCCGGCGCGCCGTTGGTGGCCGTCACGGGCGTCACCGGCTACGTGGGCGGACGGCTCGTCCCCGAGCTGCTGGCGGCCGGGTACCGCGTCCGCGCCGTAGCCCGCCGGCCCGAGCGGCTGCGCGGCCGCCCCTGGTACGACGCCGTGGAGGTCGTGCAGGCCGACGCGGGTGACGCCGACCAGATCCGGGCCGCGCTCGAGGGGGTCGACGTCGCGTACTACCTGATCCACTCGCTCGGCAGCGGACGCCGGTTCGAGCAGCGCGACCGTGCGACCGCCCTGACGTTCGGGCAGGCGGCCCGGGACGCCGGGGTCGGCCGCATCGTCTACCTGGGCGGGCTGTCCCCGGACGTCGAGGACCTGTCGCCCCACCTGGCCTCGCGCAAGGAGGTCGGCGAGATCCTGCTGGCGTCCGGCGTCCCGACGACCGTGCTGCGGGCGGCCGTGATCCTCGGCTCCGGGTCGGCGTCGTTCGAGATGATGCGCTACCTCACCGAGCGGCTGCCCGCGATGACGGTGCCCCGCTGGGTGGAGAACCGCATCCAGCCCATCGCGGTCCGGGACGTGCTGCGGTACCTCGTCGGTTCCGCCGCCATGCCGGCGGACGTCGCCCGGGAGTTCGACATCGGCGGCCCCGAGATCCTCACCTACCGCGACATGATGCAGCGGTACGCGGCGGTGGCCGGGCTGCCGCGGCGGGTGATCGTCGGG
>DAMBCY010000457.1:0-3168 GCA_032056255.1 Cellulomonas sp.
CAGCAGGTAGTACTTCCCGTCCTCCTGCCGGAGGGTGTCCAGCCACTCGTCCAGCCCGTACTGCTCGACCTTCGCCGAGAAGTTCGGCATCAGGTCGACGTAGTCGCTGACCGGCAGCAGCGCGCCGGACGCCACGAACGGCAGCTCCTGGCCCCCGTAGACCACCGGCATGATGTCCGGCGCGTCACCGCCGGAGATCAGCAGGCTGCGCCGCTGCTCGAACCCGTCCAGCGGCGCGAACGTCATGTCGAGCGTGACGTCCGTGCGCGCGGCGAGCTCCTGGACCAGGAGCCAGTCCTCCTGGAACGGGTAGTCCGGGTGATCGCGGTACAGCATGGACAGCTCGATCGGCTCGGTGGCGGTGAACTGGTCGCCCACCCCGTAGTCGTCCATCGCGCCGACCCGCCGGTCGTCGCCGACCTCCGCGTCCCCGCCGTCCCCGTCGCCCCCGCCCGAGCCGCAGGCGCTCATCCCGAGCACCAGGGCCCCGGCGGCCAGCACCGCGGCGGCCCGTCCTCGTCGTGTGAACACACGTCCTCCTTGGATCGTCGTCGATCTGCGCACCGCACGGGGTCCCGCGCGGCGTGGACTCACCCCTTGACGGCCCCGAGCATCACGCCCGAGACGAAGTACCTCTGCACGAACGGGTAGACCGCGAGGATGGGCAGCACGGTGAGCGTCATGGTGACGGCCTTGATGTTCGACGCCACCTGCGTGATGTTGTCGGTCGACCCCCCGCCGACCGACGCGGCCGTGCTCGCGGACGCCAGCAGGTTCCGCAGGTACACCGTGACCGGGTACAGCTCCTTGTCGTCCATGTAGAGGAACGCCGCGAACCAGGCGTTCCAGAACGACACCGCGTAGAACAGCAGCATCGTGGCGACCACCGCCTTGCTCAGCGGGAGCACGATCCGCCACAGCCGCCCGTAGGTGCCCAGGCCGTCGATCGCCGCCGCCTCCTCCAGCTCCTCCGGCTGGTTCTCGAAGAACGCCTTCATCACCAGCAGGTTGAACACGCTGATGGCGTTGGGCAGCACGATCGCCCAGATGGTGTTCTTGAAGCCCAGCTGGTTGATGAGGATGTAGTTCGGGATCAGGCCGCCGTTGAAGAACATCGTGAGCATCGCCGCGCCGACGAGGAACGTGCGCCCCCGCAGCCCGCGCTTGGACAGCACGTACGCGTAGGTGGTCGTCAGCACGATCGCGATGGACGTGGCCACCACGGTGTACACCACGGTGTTCCGGTAGTTGAGCCAGAACATCCGGTCGGCCATCACGCGCCCGTAGGTGTCCGTGTTGAACCCGCGGGGGAAGAACGAGACCTCGCCGCGGGTGATGTACGCCTCGCTGCTGAACGACTGGGCGATCACGTTGACGAACGGGTACAGCATGACCAGGCAGACCAGGACGAGCACGGTCCCGTTCACCGCCCGGAACACCCGGTAGCCGCGGCTGTCCTTGAGCGTCCGGGGTCGCTGCGGGAGCCGCGTCCTCGCCCCGGTCGTCGTCGTGGTCACCACAGGCTCGTCCCCACTGCTCGGCGCGAGATCGCGTTGGCGGACAGGATCAGCGTCAGCCCGATGACGGACTCGAACAGCCCGATGGCGGCGCCGTAGGAGAAGTTCCCGGACAGGATCCCCAGCCGGTACAGGTAGGTGGAGATCACGTCGGCCGTGGGGAAGGTCAGGGGGTTGTAGAGCAGCAGGACCTTCTCGAACCCGACCGCCATGAAGGTGCCGATGTTGAGGATCAGCAGCGTGACCATGGTCGGCCGGATGCCCGGCAGGGTGACGTGCCAGGTCTGGCGCCACCGGTTCGCGCCGTCGATCCGGGCCGCCTCGTACAGGTTCCCGTCGATGCCGGTCAGGGCCGCGAGGTAGAGGATCGTGCCCCAGCCGACCGTCTGCCAGACCTCCGACGTCACGTAGATCGCGCGGAACCAGCCCGGCTCCTGGATGAAGGCGACGGGATCGCTGCCGAGCAGCTGCGCGACCCGGTTCACCGAGCCGTTCAGCGCGACGAGCTGGAGCACCATGCCCGCGACGATCACGATCGACATGAAGTGCGGGAGGTACGAGATCGACTGCAGCATGCGCTTGAAGGCGCGCAGGCGGATCTCGTTGAGCATGAGGGCCAGGACGATCGGCAGCGGGAAGCACACCAGGAACGTGAGACCGCCGAGGACGAACGTGTTGCGGAAGACCTGCCAGAACTGCGGGTCGCCGATGAACATCTCGAAGTACCGCAGGCCGACGAACTCGTCGCCGAACATCGACCCGCCCGCCCGGAACCGCCGGAACGCGATGGCGTTGCCCGCCATCGGCAGGTACCGGAAGACCGCGAAGAACAGCAGGGGCAGGACCGCCAGCGAGTACAGCTGCCAGTCGCGTCGCAGTGTGGTGCGCCACGGCAGCCTGCCCGCCGCACGGCCGCGCGGCCGGGGTGCCCGGCGGCCGCCGCGCGGCTGCGCGACGAGGGCGGCCGGCTCCGGCGACGGCCGGAGCGGTCCGCTCCGGCCGGGTGGTGCTGCGTCGTCCATCTGGTGTCCACCTCGTCGTGGGGATCGGCGGCCGGCTCATGCTCCGAAAGTTGCGGGTACCCGGCCGATACTGTTCGTGGTCGAACGTAGGAGTCGATCGCGACCGGAGTCAACCTCGACCCCGACCGCCCCCGACCACGGCGTGTGCGCTAGAGTCGACACCCGCTGCCCGGCAGCGAGAGTTTCGAAGGGGAGTCATGCCGCAAGGACGCACGACGATCGCCGACATCGCCAGCGAGGTGGGCGTGTCGATCCCGACCGTCTCGAAGGTGCTCAACGGGCGCACCGACGTCGCCGCCGCGACCCGGGCCCGCGTGGAGGCCGCGCTCGAGCGGCACGGCTACCGCAAGCCGGTCGCCACCCGGACCGCCGGCGCCGGCGCCCGCCTGCTCGACCTGGTGTTCCACGCGGCCGACAACCTCTGGGCGCAGGAGATCATCAAGGGCGTCGAGCAGGTCTGCGGCCCCGAGCGGGTCGGCGTCGTCCTGTCCGAGCTCGGCGGCGCGCACCGGCCGCCCCAGGAGTGGATCGACGACGTCATGGCGCGCCGCCCCCTCGGAGTCCTGCTCGTCCTGTCCGGGCTCGACGACCGCCAGCGGCACCAGCTCACCTCGCGGAACATCCCGTTC
>DAMBCY010000458.1:0-3150 GCA_032056255.1 Cellulomonas sp.
GTGTGGTCCGAGGCGACCGGCACCCCGTGCGACCGCATCGTGCACCCGACCGTGCGTCGTCCTCGTCGCCAGGGTATCCGGCGTGCTCCTCCCGCGACCCGCGTGCACGGATCGAGCACGTGACCGCCAGTCTCCGTGGTCACGGCGTTCCTCCGAGCCGGTCGAGCCGGTGCGGGCGGCCCCCGAAGGGCTGCGCACCCGGCACGGTCCCGATGATCGGGCACCTCACGTCGCCCCCGGCGTCGCCGTTCTCGTCGCAACGCTTCGCACCGTCCAGGGTGCTCGCTGCCGCGACGCGCACGGCACGCGTCGCGTCCCCGCCGACGACGCGCCCTCGGCGGCAGGACCTTCGTCTTGCCCCTCCCTCGCGGTCGGCCACATCCTGGACCGCGGGTCCCGCCGCTCCGGTGCGGGCCCCGGGGCCGCGTCCTCACGACCGACGTGCGCGACGTGCGCCCGGCACGTCGACTGCCTGGAGCAGACCATGACCACCCCTGAGACCACCGTGCGCCGCACCGGGGCGACCCGGTGAGCGCCCCCGGCGTCACGCCTGCGGGCAGCACCCGCCCCGCGGGCGAGCTGGCCGGCGACCGCGCGTTCTTCGGCCACCCGCGCGGGCTGATGACCCTGTTCACCACGGAGCTGTGGGAACGGTTCAGCTACTACGGGATGCGCGCCATCCTGCTGTACTACCTGACCGACGCGGTCGCGGACGGCGGGCTCGGCATCGCCGGGACGACCGGTCTGGCGCTGGTGTCGATCTACGGCACGTCGGTGTACCTGCTGTCGGTGGTGGGCGGGTGGGTGGCGGACCGCGTGATCGGCTCGCGGCGCGCCACCCTGGTCGGCGGGACCGTGATCGCCGCCGGGCACGTGCTGCTGGCGGTCCCGAGCGCGGCGTCGTCGTACACGGGCATCGCGCTGGTGGCGCTGGGCACGGGCCTGCTGAAGCCGAACGTGTCGAGCATGGTCGGCGACCTGTACGCCCGCGACGACGAGCGGCGGGACTCGGCGTTCTCGATCTTCTACATGGGCATCAACATCGGTTCCTTCGCGGCGCCGTTCCTGGTCGGCGCCGCGCGGTCCTGGGGCGGCTACCACGCCGGGTTCCTCGTCGCCGCGGTCGGCATGGCGATCGCGCTGGTGTTCTTCGTGGCGGGCGGCAGGTACCTGGGCCGGGCGGGCGGCACGGCGCCGAACCCGGTCCGGCCCGAGGAGCGCCCGCGGCTCGTGCGCGGTCTCCTGCTGCTCCTGGTTGCGATCGCCGCCGTCGCGGGGATCGCGTCCCTGGTCGCCGGCGGGTCCGACCTCGGCACGTTCATCGACACGATGTCCTACCTGGCCTTCATCGCCCCGGTCGCGTACTTCGTGGTGATGTACCGCTCGCCGGAGGTCACGGACGCCGAACGCCCGCGCGTCCTCGCGTACATCCCGCTGTTCGTCGCGGCGATGCTGTTCTGGATGATCTTCGAGCAGGCCGCGACGACCCTGGCGGCGTTCGCGGCGAACCGCACGGAGCTGAGCTTCTTCGGCGTGACGATCAGCCCGGAGTTCTTCCAGTCGATCAACCCGCTGTCGATCATCCTGCTCGCGCCCGTGTTCGCGTGGCTCTGGACGAAGACGCACGACCGCCCGCCGACCGCCACGACGTTCGCGATCGGCCTGGCGCTCGCCGCGGCGTCGTTCCTCGTGATGGCGGCGGCGTCCGCGGTGATCGGCGACGGCAAGGCCCCCGCGTGGGTGCTGGTGGTCGTCTACGTGATCCAGACGGTCGGCGAGCTGTGCCTGTCCCCCGTCGGCCTCGCCGCGACCACGCTGCTCGCGCCGCGCGCGTTCCGCACGCAGGCGATGGCGGTCTGGTTCCTCGCCCCCGCCGCGGGCCAGGCGATCACGGCGCAGCTGATCACGGCGACCGAGGGGGCGTCGGACACGGCGTACTTCGGCGGCATCGGCGCGGTGGCGCTGGCGTTCGCGGTCGTGCTGCTCGGCCTGTCGCCGTGGGTGTCGCGGCACATCCGCCGCGCCGACGAGCTGGAGGACGCGGTCAGCGCCTGAGCACCTGCGCCCCGGATCTCCGCCGAGACAGGTCCTTCCCGGTGCCGCGGGTGCCCGGGACGACCTGTCTCGGCCGGAGCGACCTCTCTCGGCGCCGGCCCGGAGGGGCAGAGAGGGGCGGGTCAGGGCTCGCGGTGGATCTGGGTGTTGCTGACCTGGGCCCGGGGGCGGACGACGAGGGTGTCGATGTTGACGTGGTGCGGACGGGTCAGGGCGAAGACGATGACGTCCGCGACGTCGTCGGCGACCAGGGGCTGGTAGCCCTCGTAGATCTTCGCCGCGCGCTCCGCGTCGCCGCCGAACCGCACGAGGGAGAACTCCTCGGTCGCGACGTTCCCGGGGGCGATGTCGATGACCCGCACGGGCTGCCCGATCAGCTCGAGGCGCAGCGTCGTGGTCAGCATCCGCTCGGCGTGCTTGACGCCGGTGTACCCCGCACCGCCCTCGTAGGGGGCGATGGCCGCGGTGGACGTGACGACGAGGACGTCGCCGCGGCCGCTCGCGACGAGCGCCGGCAGCAGCGCCTTCGTGACGCGCAGGGTGCCGAGCACGTTGAGCTCGTACATCCGCCGCCAGCCGTCGACGTCGGCCTCGGTGATGCGGTCCAGGCCGAGGGCACCGCCCGCGTTGTTGACCAGGGACGTGACCCCGCCGGTCGCCTCGACGTGCGCGGCCAGGCGGGCGACGTCCGCGTCGACGGTCAGGTCGGCGGGGAACGCCTCGGCGCCGGTCTCCTCCGCCAGGGCGGCGAGGCGGTCGGCGCGCCGCGCGACGGCGAGGACGTCCCACCCCTCGGCGCGCAGGCGGCGGACGGTGGCGGCGCCGATCCCGCTGGAGGCGCCGGTGACGACGGCGCGCGGGGTGGTGGTGCTGGACATGCGGGGTCCTTCCGGTGGGGACGGGGCTCGCCGACGAGGTTACCCAGCGGCGGGGACGGGTCGTGCCCGGGCCGAGGTCGTCGGATCCGGTCCGGGTCGTCATCCGTGCGGGACGACCTCGGCGGGGGGCGTGCGGGGGTCAGATCAGGGCGTCGAGGACGGTGAGCACCTCGTCGATCGCCGCCAGACCCGTGGCGACCTGGGCGTCGGTGACGAT
>DAMBCY010000459.1:0-3144 GCA_032056255.1 Cellulomonas sp.
CAGCGCGCACGGGCCGGGTCCGCGGCACCCGCAGGTCGACCCGGACCGCGCGCGGCAGCAGGTCGGCCAGGAGCAGGTCGAGCCGCGCGGGCCCCCGGTCGAGGGCCCGGCGGGCCAGGGCGAGGTCCGCGGCGGCGAGGCACACGCCCCCGGGCACCAGGCCCCGGCGGGCGGACGTGAGCGCGACGAGGTCCTCGTCCCCTGTGGTGACGAGGACCGCGGATTGTCCGACATGGACGACCCGGTAGGACGCGTCCAGCCGGGGGCCCGCGACACGGGGCAGCCGGAGGACGTCGGCCGGGCGGGTCCCGGCGCTGGGGCTCATGGGAGAGAATCTACGAACGCGACCCCGCCCGGCGCAGCGTCCTCATCGGCTGGCATCGTCGCGCCGGGTTGTCCTGATCGGACGAAGGGAGCGGCGATGACCACCGTGACGGTGCGGGACGTGATGACGCTGGGGGTGCTGCGGGGGGCGTACGTCCTGGGCGGCGCCAGCGGGCTCGACCGGGCCGTGACCGGCGTGAACGTCATGGAGGTGCCCGACATCGAGCACTTCGTGAAGCGGGGCGAGCTCCTGCTCACCACGGCCTACCCGGTGCGCGAGCGACCCGAGCGGCTCGTGGAGCTCGTGCCCGAGCTCGCCGCGCGCGGGCTGGCCTGCCTGGCCGTCAAGCCGCTGCGCTACCTCGACCGGCTCCCCGAGCGGCTGGTCGCCGAGGCCGACCGGCTGGGCTTCCCGGTCCTCGTGCTCCCGGACGACACCTCGTTCAACGACGTGATCGGCGCGGTGCTGGCCGTGGTCCTGGCCGAGTACGGCGCCGAGCCGGGCGGGGCCGAGGCGATCCGCGAGCGTCTGACCGGCGTCGCGCTCGCGGGCGGCGGCCTGGAGGAGATCGCCCGGACGCTCGCCGGGGCGCTGGACCGCGACGTCACGATCGTCGACCAGGAGGACGTGGTGCTCGGACGCGGCACCTCCCCCACGCCGTCGACCGGGACCGGGCGGTGGGACTTCGCCGTCACGGTGGCCGGCGCCACCCGCGGGCACGTGCTGGTCGGCGGACGGGACGAGCCCACGCTCGGCCAGCGGCGCCTGATCCGGCAGTCCTGCTTCGCCGCCGGGATGCACATCGCCCAGGCGCTCGCGAGCCTCGAGCTCGACCGGCGGCTCCGCGTGCTGTTCCTCGAGGAGCTGGTCACCGGCGCGTACCTCGACGAGCAGTTCGTCCGGCAGCGGTCGCGCCTGTTCGGCTGGGACCTCGCCGCACCGCACGCCGTCCTGCTGACCCGCTGCCGCACCGAGCTCGCGGACACCGCGGTCGCGGCCGAGGCCGCCCGGGTGCTCAGCCCGGACGCGCTCGTCTGGTCGCGGGGGCAGGAGATCGTGGTCATCGCCCCGCAGGGCGCGCTCGACCGCGCCGCCGGCCCCGGTCACGGCGACCCGGACGACCCGGACGACCCGGACGACCCGGCGGAGCGCTGGCGCGCCGCCGTCCTGCGGCTCGGCGGCGCACGACCCGTCGTCGCGGTCGGGCCGGTCGCGACCGGCCCCGCGGCGCTCGCGCAGAGCCACGCCGGGGCGCGCGAGGCGCTGCGCATCGCGGAGGGCGCCGGCCGCACCGTGGTCCGGCACGACGACCTCGCGGTCGAGCGGCTGCTGCTGTCCGTCCCGCAGCCGGACCTGCGGGCCTTCGTCACCCAGGCGATCGGCCCGCTGGTCGCGCACGACGCCGAGCACGGCGGCGACCTGTGCCGCACGCTCGAGGAGTTCCTCGGCGTCGGCAACGCGGCGGAGGCCGCGCGGCGGCTCTTCGTCCACTACAACACGATGAAGCACCGGATGGCGCGGATCGTCGCGCTGACCGGGGCGGACCTGCGGGACCCCCGGAGCCGGCTGACGCTCGCCCTGGCGCTCGAGGTGCGCAAGCTCGTGTGACCGGCCCGTCGGGGCGAGCGGCGCGTCCGCTCCGGTGGTCGTGCCCGCGCCGGACCCGCGCCGCCGGACGGCCGTGGGCGTGACCCCGCACCGGCGGACTACAATGAAGACCGCAATGCGGCCCGGCCCCGCGGCCGGGAGCTGCGTCCGAGACTCCCCTCGGCACCCCCTCGGGTCGTCACCCTCACCGGTGCGGCAGGCGCGTGCGACGCCTCGACGACTCCCGGCCCCGAGACGAGAGAGAGCAACCGGACCGATGACCCAGAGCACCCTCCGCGAGCAGCCCGACGCCACCGAGGCCGCCCCCGCCGACGTGACCGACGAGTCCTTCGTCCTGTCGACGGACGACGACGACGCCCCCGCCGCGGTCGTCTCCACCGCCGGCGCCACCGCCGACCCGGTCAAGGACTACCTGCGCGCCATCGGCAAGGTCGCGCTGCTGACCGCCGAGGAGGAGGTCTTGGTCGCCCGGCGCATCGAGGCCGGCCAGATGGCGGCCCACCTGCTCGAGCAGGGCGCGGAGCACAAGGGCGCGACCCGCCGCGAGCTGCAGCTGGTCGCGGCCGACGGCGAGCGCGCCAAGAACCACCTCATCGAGGCGAACCTGCGCCTGGTGGTCTCGATCGCGAAGAAGTACACCGGCCGCGGCATGCTCTTCCTCGACCTGATCCAGGAGGGCAACGCGGGCCTGATCCGCGCGGTCGAGAAGTTCGACTACACCAAGGGCTTCAAGTTCTCCACGTACGCGACGTGGTGGATCCGCCAGGCGATCACCCGCGGCATGGCCGACCAGGCCCGCACCATCCGCATCCCGGTGCACATGGTCGAGGTCATCAACAAGGTCGCCCGCGCGCACCGCACGTTCTTCCAGGAGCAGGGCCGCGAGCCCACGCCCGAGGAGATCGGCGAGATCCTCGACCTCACGCCCGAGAAGGTCCTCGAGGTGCAGGCGCACGGCCGCGAGCCGATCGCGCTCGAGACCCCGCTCGGCACCGAGGGCGACGCGCAGTTCGGCGACCTCCTGGAGGACGGCGAGGCCGTCGAGCCCGTCGAGGCCGTGACGTTCAGCCTCATGCAGCAGCAGATCCGCTCCACGCTGGACACGCTCTCCGAGCGCGAGGGCGGGGTCATCTCGATGCGGTTCGGCCTGGACAACGGCCAGCCCGCGACCCTCGACGAGATCGGCCGGGTCTACGGGGTCACCCGGGAGC
>DAMBCY010000460.1:0-3136 GCA_032056255.1 Cellulomonas sp.
CGAGGACCTTCCGCCATGAACGCACCGCACGAGGATAGAGGGCGCCACGTAGCATCTTCGACATGCCCCCTGACGACGAGCACGTGCCCGCCGGTCCCGGAGCCGTCGCGAGGAGAGCCTACGTCGCCGTGTCGCGTGGCATCCGCGACGCCGCGGACCGCACCGGCCTGCTGGGACGCCTGGACGAGGCGTACCGCGCGCGACCCGTCAGCGTGCGGGGACACCTGCGCACCCTGGTCGCCATCCACGACGTCGAGGACCTCGTCCGGCTGGACGTGCCGTGGTGGACCTACGGGGCGATCGAGGCCGTGGCGGAGCACCTCGCGGGGCTCGAGGGCCGGGCGCGGGTGTTCGAGTACGGCTCGGGCGCCTCGTCCGTGTGGCTCGGCCGGCGCGCCGCCCAGGTGTCGACGGTGGAGCACGACGCCGGCTTCGCCGAGCTGATGACGCGCGTCCTCGCGGGCGCGGGCCTCGACGGCACCGTCGACCTCATGACCGTCCCGGCCGTCGCGTCCGCCGCCCCGGAGGTCCCCTCCGCGCGGCGCGGCGAGCAGGGCCGGGACTACGCGGACTACGTCCGCAGCATCGACCGCGTCCCGGGCGAGTTCGACCTCGTGGTGGTCGACGGCCGGGCCCGCGGGGCCAGCCTCGCGCAGGCCGTCCGGCGCCTCGCGCCCGGGGGGATCGTGCTGTTCGACGACAGCCAGCGGCCGCGCTACCGGGCGGCGACGGAGGGCAGCGGCCTGCAGGTCCACCGGTACCGTGGCTGGGTGCCGTCCCTGCCCTACCCTCGGGAGACGGCCGTGCTGCGGCTCCCCGCGGGACCGTCCAGCAGGTAGCACGCCCGGCGGGACCCGCCGGCAGATCAGCGACGAGGAAGCACGTGTACCGCCTGACCAACGCCATCCAGAACTACGCCTGGGGCTCGCCCACGGCGATCCCGACGCTGCTGGGGACCGAGCCCGGCGGCGAGCCGGTGGCGGAGGCGTGGTTCGGGGCGCACGCCAGCGCGCCGTCCCGCTGCCAGGACGAGGACGGCGTCCCCGGTGCCCCGATGAACGAGGTCATCGCCGCGGACGCGGCCCGGGTGCTCGGCGAGGACGTCGAGGCCCGGTTCGGCGCGACGCTGCCCTACCTGCTCAAGGTGATCGCCGCCGAGACCCCGCTCTCGCTCCAGGTGCACCCGCACCTCGAGCGCGCGCGCTCCGGCTTCGCCGAGGAGGAGGCCGCGGGCGTCCCGATCGACGCGCCGCACCGCAACTTCCGCGACCGGAACCACAAGCCCGAGCTCGTCTACGCGCTCACCCGCTTCGAGGCCGTGTGCGGCTTCCGGGCGCCGCGCCGCGCGGTGGAGCTCCTGGACGGGCTCGACGCGCCGCTGGCGAAGGAGCTCCGCGGGCTGCTCGCGGCCGAGCCGACCGCCGCGGGCATCGAGTCGGCCTTCACCCGGCTGCTGCGGCCCGAGACCCGTCCGACGCCCGACGAGGTCGGCGAGGTGGCCGCGGCGTGCGCGACGCGGCTCGCGGCGGGCTCCCCGTCCCCGCGCGCGGACCGGACCGTGGTCCGGCTGCACGACGCCTACCCGGGCGACCCCGGCGTGGTCACCTCGCTGCTGCTCAACCCGGTGACCCTGCAGCCGGGCGACGCCCTGTTCGTCCCGGCCGGGGGGGTGCACGCCTACCTGCACGGGCTCGGCGTCGAGATCATGGCCTCGTCCGACAACGTCCTGCGCGCGGGCCTCACGCCCAAGCACGTCGACGTCGACGAGCTGCTCCGCAACGTCGACTACGTCGCCGCGCCGCCGATCCGCATCGCGCCCGAGAGGTTCCACGGCGCGACCCGCGTGTACTACGCGCCGGTCGACGACTTCGAGCTCTCGGTGACCCGGGTCTCCGACGGCCAGGAGCACCCGCTGCCCGGCCGCGGCCCGCGTGTCCTGCTGTGTCTCGAGGGCCGCATGACGGTGAGCTCGCGCGACGACGGGCAGCTCGAGCTGACCCGGGGGCAGGCGGCCTTCGTGCCCGCGTCCGACGGTGCGCTCACGGTGCGCGGCGCGGGGACGCTGGTCCAGGCCGACGTGCCCTGACCCGGTGAGCCCGGTCCTGCCGCAGCCGGCACGCCGCCGGGGCGGCCGCGGCGTCGCGCTGCTGCTGAGCCTCCCCGACCGGCTCCCCGTCCTGCTCCTCGTCCTCGGGCTCGCCTGCCTCGTCGCGGTCCTGCTGGGTCAGCTGCGACCCGCGGTCGTGCTGCCGCTCGCCGTGCTGGGTGCGGCAGCCACCTGGTCGGCCGTCCCGGTCGCCCCGGCCGCGACCCGTGCGCAGCTGGGTGCCCTCGTCGCGGTGGTCCTGCTGTGCGCCGGGTGGGTCGTCCTCGGCACGCGGTCGGTGGCGGAGTACGTGGTCGTGAACCGCGATCCCGGCTTCCTCACGCTCCAGGGTCTCTGGCTCGCCGAGCACCCGGCGGCGGGGATCCCGGTCGGGTCGGCCGAGGCCGCCGCGACCGCGGTGGCCGGCGCCTCCGCGGCGACGGAGGCGTTCGGCCTGCACGACGGCGTGCTGCTCGCGCAGGGGAACACGATGCTGCCGGCCCTGCTGGCCGTGCAGGGCTGGCTCGGCGGGGAGCAGGCCGTGCTCGCCGGGAACCTCGCGATCGGCGTCGTCGGCATCGTCGCGGTGTTCGCGTGCGCGCGCCGGTTCGCGGGGCCGCTCTGGGCGCTCGTGCCCACCACCGCGCTCGCGCTCTGCCTGCCGTACCTCGTGCTCACCCGGGCCGCGTACACCGAGCCGCTCACGGTGGCGTTCCTGTGCGGCGGCCTCGCCGTGGCGCACGGCGCGTGGCACGGTGCGCGCGACGGCGCGACCCGCCCCGCGCGCGCCGGTGCCCGCTGGCTGCTCGCCGGGATGCTGGTCGGCGGGGTCGGGGCCGCGCGGATCGACGGCGCCGTCGCGCTCGCCGGCCTGGCGCTCGGCTGCGCGCTGCTCGGGGTCGCCCCGCTGGGGGCCGGGGACCGGCGCGCGGCGCGGCGCGGGGCGCTCCTGGCGCTCGCGGGCGGCAGCGCGATGGTCGCGCTCGGCATGGTCGACGTGCTGCGGCTCAGCCCGGACTACGTCCAGGAGCACGCGAGCCAGCTCACCGG
>DAMBCY010000461.1:0-3128 GCA_032056255.1 Cellulomonas sp.
TGCGCACGGCGGCGGGGGCTTCGGCGGCGGGTTCGGGGGCGGCGGCCGCGGGGGCGGCTTCGGCGGCGGTGGCGGCGGCTTCGGCGGCGGCGGGCGCGGCGGCGGTTTCTAGGGCATGTTCGGCAGACGCAGGAAACGAGAGAGGCACGAGGCGATGACCGAGAAGCAGAGCATCTTCGGACGGATCACCCAGCTCGCGCGGGCGAACATCAACGCGCTGATCGACCAGGCCGAGGACCCGCAGAAGATGCTGGACCAGCTGGTGCGCGACTACACCGGCTCCATCGCCGAGGCGGAGAAGGCCATCGCGCAGACGATCGGCAACCTGCGCCTCGCTGAGCAGGACTACAACGAGGACGTCGCCGCGGCCCGCGAGTGGGGCGCCAAGGCGCTCGCGGCGTCGGCGCGCGCCGACCAGTACCGCCAGGCCGGCGACCCGACGAACGCCGACAAGTTCGACAACCTCGCGAAGGTCGCGCTCGGCAAGCAGATCACCGCCGAGGGCGAGGTCCGCGACGCCGAGCCGCTGATCGCCTCGCAGCGCGAGACCGTCGAGAAGCTCAAGTCCGGCCTCGCCCAGATGAAGGACAAGCTGGTCCAGCTCAAGCAGCGTCGCGACACCCTGGTCGCCCGGCAGAAGTCCGCGCAGGCGCAGCAGACCGTGCAGACCGCGATCTCGTCGATCAACGTGCTCGACCCGACCAGCGAGCTCGCGCGGTTCGAGGAGAAGGTGCGCCGCGAGGAGGCCGTCGCCATGGGGCAGGCGGAGCTCGCCGCGTCGTCGCTGGACGCGCAGTTCGCGGAGCTCGAGTCCGACGGCGCGCAGATCGAGATCGAGGCCCGGCTCGCGGCGCTGAAGTCCGGCGGGCAGCCGCAGCAGCTCGGCAGCACCCCCGTCACCCCGCAGATCGAGGCCTGACCTCCCGCGACCCCGGCGCCCGGTCCCGCCAGGGGCCGGGCGCCCGTCGTACCCGGCGCGGCCGGCGCGGCCGGTGGCGCGAGGGGGGTGAGCGGGGGTGAGGGTGGCGAGGACGTGCCCAGGGAGGGCTCCCCGGAACACCGCCCGGGCGCGCGGAGGCCACCCTCGCCCGCCGGGTGGCACCGAGGGTCAGGCGGCGGGGCGCTCCGCGGCGGCGTCGGCGACGAGGGTCGCGAACGTCGCGGCGATCCGGGCGCCGTCCGGCGCGACCCGCTCGTCGGCGGCCGTCGCCGCGGCGTCGATCTCGGCGGCCGTCGCCTCGTCGTCGCCCGCCAGCGCCGTCCAGCGGCGCAGCGTCGCCGGGGACGCCTCGGGGTGGAACTGCACGCCCCACGCCCGGTCGCCGACCCGGAACGCCTGGTAGGGGTACGTGCGGGAGGCGGCCAGCCAGGTCGCGCCGCGCGGCAGGTCGACGATCGCGTCGGCGTGCATCGACGGCATCGGGGTGCTGCGGCCGTCGCGGGCGAGCGCGCCGAGCAGCGGGTCGGAGGCCGCCTCCGGACGCCACCGCACGTCGACGACGCCGGCCTCGCGCCCGGGAGGGGCGGCGACGTCGACGCGGCCGCCGGTCGCGAGGGCGAGCAGCTGTGCGCCCAGGCAGATGCCCAGGGTCGGCACGCCGGCCGCCGCGGCGTCGGCGAGCAGGGACCGGGTCGAGGCCAGTCCGGGCTCGGCGTCGTCGTGCGCGGACATCCGGCCGCCGAGGACGAGCAAGCCGTCGAGGTCGGCGGGCCGGGGGTCCTCGCCCGCGTACGCGCGGACGAGACGGACCTCCACGCCGGCCAGGTGCGGGGCGAACCGGTCGAGCGGCACCTCGGCGTCCAGCTGGACGACGGTCAGGACAGGGGTGTCGACAGTCACGAGGCAGCACGGTACCGCGAGCACCACGACCAGCGCGCTCCCAGGAACCGTTCAGGATCCGGGCGCAGACTGGGTCGGTGACCGCCGCACCGCACACCCCCGAGGCCCGGCTGCTCGTCGTCGACGACGAGCCGAACATCCGCGAGCTGCTCGCCACGTCCCTGCGCTTCGCCGGGTTCGAGGTCCACGCCGCCGCCGACGGCGGCGCCGCGCTGCGCCTGGCCCGGCAGGTGCAGCCCGACATGCTGGTGCTCGACGTGATGCTGCCCGACATGGACGGCTTCACCGTCACCCGGCGGCTGCGGGAGAAGGGCCAGCACATGCCCGTGCTGTTCCTCACCGCGCGCGACGACACCGCGGACAAGATCACCGGCCTGACCGTCGGCGGCGACGACTACGTCACCAAGCCGTTCAGCCTGGAGGAGGTGGTCGCGCGGATCCGCGCGGTCCTGCGCCGCACCCAGGTCGGCGAGGTCGCGTCCGCCTCCGTGCTGACCTACGAGGACCTCGAGCTGGACGAGGACAGCCACGAGGTGCGCCGCGCCGGGCAGGTCGTCGACCTGTCCCCCACCGAGTTCAAGCTGCTGCGCTACCTGCTGCTCAACCCCGGCCGCGTGCTGTCGAAGGCGCAGATCCTCGACCACGTCTGGCAGTACGACTGGGGCGGTGACGCGAACATCGTCGAGTCGTACATCTCCTACCTGCGCCGCAAGGTCGACCAGGTCGAGCGCGCCGACGGGACCAAGGTCGCGCCGCTGATCCAGACCAAGCGCGGCGTCGGGTACATGCTCCGCAAGCCGAGCGGCGCGTGACGACGCCGGACCCCGTTCCGGCCGTCGAGCCCGACGCGCCTCGCGCGGAGGACCGCCCCGGGCCGGTCGACGGGGCAGTGCTGCGCGTGCGCGCGACCTGGGCGCGCACCCCCCTGCTCGTCCGGCTCGTCGGCATCACCACGGTCCTGCTCGCCACCGGCCTCGCGATCGCCGGCACCGCGACCACGACCCTCCTCTCGCGGTACCTGATGACGCAGTTCGACGACAAGCTGACCGCGAACAACAGCGCCTACGCCGCGAACGTGCAGCACGTCTACCGGACCACCGGCAGCATCGCGGACCTCGACACCGCGGTCTGGGGCAGCCGGGACTTCGCGATGCGGGCCGAGATGTACGACACGTCGGTCACCGTGCTCCCGGACGACGAGGTCGCCGCCGAGTTCGGCACGCCCGACCTGCCGGACTTCGATCTCGCCGACCTGGTCCGCGCGAACAAGATCACGGTCGGGAGCGAC
>DAMBCY010000462.1:0-3062 GCA_032056255.1 Cellulomonas sp.
GTCCGCAGGCACTCCGGCGCGGGCCGGTCCGGCGCGAGCGGCAGCGGCCCCGCCGCCCCGCCCTCCGGGGTGCGCCACACCGCCAGGTGCGCCGGCGCACCGACCCGCAGCAGCCCGGCACCCGAGCCGCCGAGCCCCGCGGCCAGCCAGCCGCCCCGCGTGTGCGCCGCCAACGCCGCGGCCACGCCGACACGCTGGTCCGGCGTCCGGTGCCGCACCGCCGCCGCGACCCCCGCCCACGGGTCGACCGGCGTCACCGGGCTGTCCGACCCGAACGCCACGGGCACCCCGGCGGCCACCAGGTCCGCGACCGGGTGCAGCGACGCCGCCCGGCCCCGTCCCAGGCGCGCGGCGTACCGGCCCTCGTCGCCGCCCCAGGCCGCGTCGAACGCCGGCTGCACCGAGACCGTGACGCCCAGCAGGACCAGCGTGGCCAGGGCGGGCGCGTCCAGCATCGAGGCGTGCTCCAGCCGGTGCCGGCGCGCCCGGACCGCCTCCAGCCCCTCGACGTCCGCCGCGACCCCGAGGCCGAGCAGCACCTCGTCCATCGCGCGGTCGCCGACGACGCGGAGCGCCGCCTGCAGCCCCGCGCGCGTCACCGCCGCGACGTGGTTGCCGATCTGCCCGGCGTCCAGGTCCAGGATGCCCGCCGGGTGCGCCCACCCCGCCGGGGCGTCCGCGTAGGGCTGCCGCAGCGCGGCGGTGCGTCCGCCCAGCGACCCGTCGACGGCCAGGCCGCCGATCCCGGTCAGGCCGGGCACCGCCGCCGCGATCTCGCGCGCGTCGTCGGCGGTCTCGCAGCGCTCCGCGCGGTACCCCACGACGAGCGGCAGGCCCGACGCCGGGTCCGCCGTCCGGAGCAGCAGGCCCGCGAGCCCCGCACGGGTGTCGGCACCCGGCGTGCTGTGCTCGTGCACCGCCACGACGCCCGCCCGGGCGAGCCCGCCCAGCACGAGCGCGTCCAGCCGGTCGCGGCGCGCGCCCCCGGCCTCCCGCACCGCCGCCCGGGCGGCCGCGTGCGCCGCGCCCGTGACGAGGCCGTCCTCGTGCCAGCCCTCGAGCCCCGGCAGACCGAGCACCTGCGCGAACGACGTCGACACGACGCCCGCGTCGAGGTCCCCGTGCTCGAGGTGCACGGGTGCCCCGCCCGCGGCCGCGTCCAGCTCCGCCCGCGTCGGGGCCCGGCCCGCGCCGTCCCAGCCCCAGCCGGTCAGCGGCGCACCCTCCGCCGCGAGCCGGCGTCCGGCGGGACCCCGCACCGCCTCGTGCACCCGGGCCAGCACGTCCGCGGCACCCGACGCCCCGGCCAGCTCCACCCCGTCGAGGCGCAGCGCGGTGTCCAGGAGGTGGGCGTGCGCGTCGACGAACCCGGGGGTGACCAGCGCCCCGCCGAGGTGCACCACCTCGTCCGCGGCGTCCGCCAGCCCGTCCGCCTCGTCCTCGCCGCCCACCCACGCGACGACGCCGTCGGCGACGACGAGCGCGGTCCGCCCCGGGTCGTCCGGGAGCCGGTGGGACGCGGCGGGACCGGGGGCGGCCGCCAGCACGCCGCCCCGGTAGAGGGTCGAGGTCACGGGGGCACGATAGCGGCGCGCGACCCGTGGACCACCGGCGCGACCGGCCGGCGGTCCGCACCCGCCCGCCGGGGCCGGCTCACCGGCGTGGGCTCACCGGGGCCGGCTCACCGGCGTGGGCTCACCGGGGTCGGGTCACGCGGGGTCGGGTCACGCGGGGCCGGGTCACGCGGGTCAGGTCGCCGCGGAGGCGACCACCCCCCGACGCACCGCGCCGACCGCCTGGCGCGCCGTCTCGCGCACGTGGGCGTCCGGCGCCGCCTTCGCGACCTGGTCCAGCACGTCGATCACCTGCTTGCACCAGCGCACGAAGTCGCCCGCCGCGAGGTCCGCGTCCCGCAGCACCGCGTCCAGCCCCCGGCCGGCCGCCCAGCGGTGCACCGCCTGCACGAGGCCCAGGTCGATCGGCTGCACCGTCTCCAGCCGGTGCGCCGTCTCGAGGTCGTCCAGCTCGGACCAGATCCGCGTCGTCGCGTCCAGCGCGATGCCCAGCCGGCTCGCCGGACCGCCCGGCACCGCCGGGTTCCGCTCCCGGTCGTCCCGCCGTGCGGAGTACACCACCGCCGACACCGCGGCAGCCAGGCCCGGGACGTCCAGGTCGTCCCAGGCCCCGCGCCGCAGGCACTCCGCGAGCAGCAGGTCGTTCTCGGCGTAGATCCGGCGCAGCCAGCGGCCGTCCTCGGTGATGCGCGTCGCCCCGTCGGACGGCTCGAGGTAGCCGAGGGTCACCAGCACGTCGCAGATCCGGTCGAACACCGTCGCGATCGAGCCCGTGCGCCCCTCGATCCGCCGGACCAGCGACCGGTGCTCCCCGTCCAGGCGGGCCCAGCGCTCCGCCCACCGCGCGTGCTCCTCCCGGTCCGGGCAGGCGTGGCACGGGTGCGCCCGCAGCTGACGGCGCAGCGCCGCGATGGCCGCGTCCTCGTCCTGCGGCACCGCCCGGCCACGGCGCCGCGTGGGCGCGGCGCCCGCGATCCGCCCGGCCGTGATCTCCGACCGGAGCGCCGCCGCCAGGTCGCGCCGGTGCGACGCCGCCCGGGCGGAGAAGCCCTTCGGCACCCGCAGGTGCCCCACGGTGGTCACGCCGTCGCCGACGTCCTGCGCGGACAGCCGCAGCACCTCCCGCTCCGTCGTCAGGACCGTCGGGCGCGATCCCTCGAACCCGCCCGCTCCCCCGCCGTCCACCACCACCGCGTGCACCGACCGGCGCCCGCTGGGCACCGCGAGCACGTCCCCGACCGCCAGACCGGTCAGGCTGCGGGCCGCCGCCTCCCGGCGCGCCGCCACCCCCGCCCGGTGCACCCCGCGCTCGCGGTCGCCGATCTCGCGGCGCAGCTCCCAGTAGGCCCGGAAGTCGCCGAGGTGGCAGGCCATCGCCTCCGCGTAGCCCTCCAGCGCCTCCGCGTGGCTCTGCGCCTGCCGGGCGAGCCCGACGACGCCGCGGTCCGCCTGGAACTGCGCTAACGACATCTCGAGCACCTCCCGGGC
>DAMBCY010000463.1:0-3045 GCA_032056255.1 Cellulomonas sp.
CGGGCGGCCAGACCGTCATCGGCACCACGGAGGTCTCGATGAGCTGCGCGGCCTGGGCCACGAGCTGGCCGGTGCGGTCGAGCGTGCCGGGGCCGACGAGCAGCGGGTTCGAGCCCGGTGGCGTGGCGTAGACGGCGAGCAGCACGTAGGCCGCGACGAAGAGCCCGATGGTGGACGGCAGCCAGGTGGAGCGGGTGAGGGTCCGCACGCCGAGCACGACGAGGGCGGTGGCGGCGACGGCGAGCACGGCGTGCAGCGCCCACCCGCCGCCGGCGAGCAGGCCGGCCAGGGCGCCGAGGGCGGTGCAGGTCGTGACGGCGATCAGACCGGTGGCGACGGGGGAGCGCCAGCCGCGCCGCAGCGTGGCGCCGCTCACGACGTGGCTCCCGTCAGCCGCCACCAGGTGCGGGCGAGGTCGGCGTCCGCGTCCGCCCGGACCACGCGCCAGCCGGCCCGGCGCAGCGCCCGGGCGGTGGCCGTCGCGGGCTCGTCGTCCTCGCCGCCGCGCACGACCGCCCAGGACGGGCGGGTCTGGCTGACACCGGCGAGCGCCGCGCGGCCTGCGGGACCCTGGGGGCCGAGGACGGCGACGACGAGGCCGGAGCCGCCGTCGGTCTCGTCCAGGGAACGGATCTCGGCGAGCAGCGCACGCTCGGCCGCGGTGCGGTCCTCGTGCCCGGCGAGGTCGACGGTGGTCTCGAGCAGCTGCTGCCGGGAGGGCGTGCCGGACCGCACGGCGCGGGGGTCGTCGACCGCGGTGCCGGTGAGCAGGTGGGTGGGGTGCCCCGCGCCGTGCAGGGCGAGCGCGACCGACGCGGCGAGCGAGATGCTCCACTCGAGCGGGTCGCCGGCCGGGGGCTGGTCGAGCAGCACGGTGACGGGACGCATGCCCGCGCGCTCGTCGGAGCGGACCACGAGCTCGCCGCGGCGGGCGCTGCTGGGCCAGTGCACGCGGCGCAGGTCGTCGCCGACGCGGTAGTCGCGCAGCGCGGCGTCGTCGGCGGCGGGCGACCGGGCGCCGACGACCGAGCGTTCGGGCTCGGCCACGAGCAGCTCGCGGGGTGCGGGCAGGTCCACCACGGCGGGCCAGACGGTCACGGTCTCGCGGTCGCCGAGCGTCGCGCGGACCTGGGCCACCCCGAACGGGTCGGTGCGCGTGACGACCAGCGGCCCGAGGGCCCAGCGGCCCCGGCGGGTGGCCTGCACGGGGTAGCGCAGCCGCACGGAGCGGGGCTCGCGGGCGACGGTCGCGCGCAGCGGCCGGCCGCCGGACAGCTCGACCGCGGCCTGCTCGCGCAGCCGGAGGTCGGTGAGACGGGCCCGGGACGCGCCGCGCACGAGGGCCACCTCGACCTCCACGTCGGCGGTGCGACCGACGTGCACCGGGTCGGGGCGGACGGTGCGACGGGTGCGGAGGCCGCGTCCGCGGCCGGGATCGACCACGCCGACGCCGGCGAGCCCGACCAGGACGAGCAGCACGGGCAGGGTGCCGAGCGTCAGGAGGTCGGTGGACCCGAAGGCGGTGCCGGTCGCCCCGACGACGACGCCGAGGACGACGAGGCCCACCCCGCGGCGGGTCGGGCGCAGCCGCATCAGCCCGCGGCGGTCCGGTCGCGGACCGAGGGGCGGGCCGGTGCCGGGACCCCGGTGCGGGCGACCAGGTCGGCGACGACGTCCTGCCCGGTCCGGCCCGACAGCCGGGACTCGGCGCTGAGGATGACGCGGTGCGCGAGCACGGGCTCGGCGAGCTGCTGGACGTCGTCGGGGAGCACGTGGTCGCGCCCGGTGACGGCGGCCAGGCCCTTCGCGGCCCGGAGCAGCTGGATGGCGGCGCGCGGGGAGGCCCCGAGGCGCAGCGCGGGGTCCTGGCGGGTGGCGGCGACCAGGTCGACGACGTACTGCTTCACGGCAGGCGACGCGTGCAGGTGCCGGGTGGTCCCGATCAGGCGCGAGATCTGCGCGGCGTCGGTCACGGCCGAGAGGTCCGCCAGCGGGTCCGAGGTCTCCTGCAGGTCGAGCATCGCGAGCTCGGCCCCGGCGCTCGGGTAGCCGACCGTGAGCCGCGCCATGAACCGGTCGCGCTGCGCCTCGGGCAGCGGGTACGTGCCCTCCATCTCCACCGGGTTCTGGGTCGCGACGACCAGGAACGGGCGGGGGAGCGGGTAGGTCCGGCCGTCGACGGTGACCTGCGCCTCCTGCATCGACTCGAGCAGCGCCGACTGCGTCTTCGGGGACGCGCGGTTGATCTCGTCGCCGATGACGATGTGCGAGAAGACCGGCCCGGGACGGAACTCGAAGTCCTGGGTGGCGGCGCGGTAGATCGTCACGCCGGTCAGGTCGCTCGGCAGCAGGTCCGGGGTGAACTGGACCCGGCCGACGGTGCAGTCGATGGTGCGGGCGAGCGCCTTGGCGAGGGTGGTCTTGCCGACGCCGGGCACGTCCTCCAGGAGGAGGTGGCCCTCGGCGAGCAGCACGGCGACCGTGGTCCGGACCAGCTCGGGGCGTCCGGTGACGACGCGGTCGATGCCCGCGCGCATCCGGTCCGTCACGGTGATCAGCTCGTCCATCTCGGACGCACCGGGCACCACGGGCACTGCTCGGGGCATGAGGACTCCCTCGTGTCGACTGGGGGAAGCCTAGAGGGCGCGGGACCGGTGCGGGGGGAGAGCGTGGACCCGGTCGCTCCACATCCCCCCACCGGGCGCCTCCCGGTCCCTCCACAGCCGTCCCGGTCGCCCGCCCGGTCCGGCGGCAGTGCGGGCGATGAGGGGGGACACGACGCCCTGACCTGCGATGACGGCTCTTGCGTGCGGGATCCGGGCGGTGGGTGGTCGCGGGGCGGCCGGTGCCGGACGCGCCGCGCCACCGGCCCGTGGCGCGCATGTCCTCCACCGCGCTCCACCGCGCCTGACCTGGGCGAACACGAGAACTTCACCCCGTCGAAGCGCTGTCGGTCGACACAAGTGGAGTGAAGTGGAGTACCGTGGAGCCATCGGGTGCCGAGGGGTGCTCGTGCGCGGTCCCGGGGGAGGTGGCGAGGTGGGG
>DAMBCY010000464.1:0-3029 GCA_032056255.1 Cellulomonas sp.
GCCCTCGTCGCGGCTGTCGAAGATGAACCGGTGCGCGTTGACGATCGCGGCCGGCCCGAAGTACTGGCCGTCGGTCCAGAACACCGGGCAGGAGGACGTGCACGCGGCGCACAGGATGCACTTGGTCGTGTCGTCGAACCGGGCGCGCTGCTCGGGGGACTGCAGCCGCTCACGGGACGGTTCGTGCCCGGTGGTGATGAGGAACGGCATGATCTCGCGGTAGGAGGCGAAGAACGGCTCCATGTCGACGACCAGGTCCTTGATGACCGGCAGGCCCTTGATCGGCTCGACCGTGATCGGCTTGCCCGGGCTGAGGTCCTTGAGCAGGGCCTTGCACGCGAGCCGGTTGCGTCCGTTGATCCGCATGGCGTCGGAGCCGCAGACGCCGTGCGCGCAGGAGCGCCGGAAGGTCAGGGACCCGTCGTGCTCCCACTTGATCTTGTGCAGCGCGTCGAGCAGCCGGTCGGTGCCGTGCGCGGTGACGGTGAACTCCTGCCAGTACGCCTCGTCCCCGTGGGTCTCGGGGGTGTAGCGGCGGATCCTCAGCGTGACGTCGAACGACGGGATCTCGCCGACCTTCGGCTCGGGCGCGGCCGAGCGCTCTGCGACTGCAGTCATCAGTACTTCCGCTCCATCGGCTCGTACACGGTGGTCACGACGGGCTTGGTGCCGAGCACGACGGCGGGGCGACCGTCCGCCGGGTCGGGGACCTCCTCGCCGGCGGGTGCCGCGGCGGCGGGGGAGTCGACGACCGATCCCGCCGGCCGGCGGTAGGCCATCGTGTGCTCCATGAACCCCGCGTCGTCGCGCTTCGGGTAGTCCTCGCGGAAGTGCCCGCCGCGCGACTCGCGCCGGTTGAGGGCGCCGACGACCACGACCTCGGCGATGTCGAGCAGGAACCCGAGCTCGAGCGCCTCGAGCAGGTCGGTGTTGAACGCCCGGCCCTTGTCCTGGACGGAGGCCCGGGTGTAGCGCTCCTGGAGCGCCCGCACGTCGGCGAGGCACGTGGTCAGCGACTCCGCGGTGCGGAACACCTGCGCGTTCGTGTCCATCGTCTGCTGGAGCTCGCGCCGGATGTCGGAGATCCGCTCGCCGTCCGGACGGGCGCGCATCTCCTCGAGCTCGGCGACGACGACGGACGACGGGTCGGACGGCAGGTCAACCCAGGAGGCCGTCGCGGCGTACTCGGCGGCCGAGATGCCTGCGCGCTTGCCGAACACGTTGATGTCGAGCAGCGAGTTGGTGCCGAGCCGGTTGGACCCGTGCACGGACACGCACGCGACCTCGCCGGCGGCGTAGAGCCCGCGCACGACGTCGGTGGTGTTGCGCAGCACCTCGCCCTCGACGTTCGTCGGCACGCCGCCCATGGCGTAGTGCGCGGTCGGGTACACGGGCACGGGCTCGGTGTACGGCTCGATGCCGAGGTAGGTGCGCGCGAACTCGGTGATGTCGGGCAGCTTGGCGTCGATGTGCGCGGGGTCGAGGTGCGTGAGGTCGAGCAGGACGTAGTCCTTGTTCGGCCCCGCTCCCCGGCCCTCGCGGACCTCGTTGGCCATGGACCGGGCCACGATGTCGCGCGGCGCGAGGTCCTTGATCGTGGGGGCGTACCGCTCCATGAAGCGCTCGCCCTCGGAGTTGCGCAGGATGCCGCCCTCGCCGCGCGCGGCCTCCGACAGCAGGATGCCGAGTCCCGCGAGGCCGGTCGGGTGGAACTGGAAGAACTCCATGTCCTCCAGCGGGAGCCCGCGCCGGTAGGCCAGGGCCATGCCGTCACCGGTGAGGGTGTGCGCGTTGGAGGTGGTCTTGTAGATCTTGCCGGCGCCGCCGGTGGCGAGGACGACGGACTTGGCGCGGAACACGTGGATCTCGCCGGTGGCGAGCTCGTAGGCCACCACGCCCGCGACCCGGGTCTCCTCCCCGTCCGGCACCTCGCCGCTCGCCAGGTCGTGGTCGAGCAGCAGGTCCAGGCAGTAGAACTCGTTGTAGAACGCGACCTCGTTCTTCACGCACTGCTGGTAGAGGGTCTGCAGGATCATGTGCCCGGTGCGGTCGGCGGCGTAGCACGCCCGGCGCACGGCGGCCTCGCCGTGGTTGCGGGTGTGCCCGCCGAACCGGCGCTGGTCGATCCGCCCCTCGGGGGTGCGGTTGAACGGCAGGCCCATGCGCTCCAGGTCGAGCACGGCGTCGATGGCCTCGTTCGCCATGATCGTCGCGGCGTCCTGGTCGACCAGGTAGTCGCCGCCCTTGACGGTGTCGAAGGTGTGCCACTCGGGGTTGTCGTCCTCGACGTTGCCGAGCGCGGCGCACATGCCGCCCTGGGCGGCCCCGGTGTGGGAGCGGGTGGGGTACAGCTTCGAGATGACCGCCGTGCGGGTGCGGGCGGAGGACTCGAGGGCGGCGCGCATCCCGGCGCCGCCGGCGCCGACGATCACGACGTCGAACTGGTGGGTCTGCATCGGGGTCGATGCCTCCAAGGATTCCGGGGTGAGCGAGAGGGGGGGCTCAGGCGGTGCAGAAGGACGGCAGCAGGTCCGCGGGCGAGTTCGCGGGGCAGGGGTCGAACGTGAAGATCACCAGGGTGCCGAGCACCACGACGACGGTGAACGCGGTGTACAGGGCGAGCTTGAGGACGAGGCGGGTGCCGTCGCGCTCGGCGTAGTCGTTGATGATCGTCCGGACGCCGTTGGTGCCGTGGATCATCGCGAGCCAGAGCATGAGCAGGTCCCAGATCTGCCAGAACGGGGACGCCCACTTCCCGGCGACGAAGCCGAAGTCGATGGCGGAGATGCCCTCCCCGGCCACGAGGTTGACGAACAGGTGGCCGAAGATGAGGACGAGCAGCACCACGCCGGACGCGCGCATGAACATCCAGCCGTAGAGCTCCCAGTTGCCGCGCGAGGTCCGGCGTCCGGGTCCGGCTCCGCGGGAGCGGGGAGCGGCGATGATCGTCATCACTCGCCTCCGAAGACGTGCATGAGGTGCCGCGGCAGGAAGCCCGCCATCGTCACGACGAACAGGCCGACGACCAC
>DAMBCY010000465.1:0-3028 GCA_032056255.1 Cellulomonas sp.
CGAACCCCCGCACGTTCAGCCCGGCGGCCGGCGTGCAGGTCGACGACTGCCTCGAGCCGCGCTTCGTCGCCGGCGACGTGCTGGTCGGCCGCGTCCACTCGAACGACACCATCCGCACCGCGGGCGCGGAGTTCCAGGGTCAGGTCTCGACCTCCGACCCGGGCTGCGCGGCCGTCGACCCGGTCGTCCCGTCGAGCTGGAACGCCTGCTTCAGCGACGCGGACCGCACGGCGGTCCTGGCCACGGCCCCCGTGTACGAGGCCGCACCGCTCCGCCTGCCGAGCATCGCCCGGCTCGCCGACGTGTCGCAGTCGGTCGGCTGCCGGTACGCCGGGGCGACGCGGATCGTCCTGGAGGACGACGGCACGATGACCGTCTGGAGCAAGGACACCGCCACGTCGGACCCGGCGTGCGGGGTGCCGGGGACCGGCGCCGGGCAGCTCGGCAGCGCGGGCGGAGCGCGGGTGGCCGTCCCCGCCGCGGGGCTGGTGTACGTCGACGACGCGCCGGCCGGCGCGAGCGCGACCCGCGAGCTGCACGCAGGGGAGATCGGTGGGCCGCCCGGCCGGGAGCTGCCGCTCGGCACGTCCGTGGGCCAGGCCCCCGGGGCGGGGGTCGCGTTCGAGTCCGACGTCTCGTTCGGCACCTCCCTCAAGCACGCGGGGTTCGGGAACCTCTACCTGGAGGGCGTCCTCGACGGGCGGGTGACCTTCGGTGCGGCCAAGTCCGTGGTCCTCACCGGCGACCTGGTGCTCGCCGGCGGTCGCACGGGCGACGACGTCGCCGGGATCGTGGCCGGCAGCGCCGTCGAGGTGTTCCGCCCGCGCATGGCGACGACCAGGGCGGTCGGCGACGGCGACGGCGGCTACCAGTGGGCCGTCCCGTCCGGGTCCGTGGCCGAGGAGACCTGGCCGACCCGGTACGCCGACCCGACCACCGGGACGGTGCAGCCCGCGCACGGCATCCAGGTCGACGCGGCGGTCCTCGCCCTCGACGGGTCGTTCCGGGTGCAGCAGTGGTCCGCCCCCGGGCTGGAGGGCGAGCTGTCCCTCTTCGGGTCGATCGCCCAGCGGTTCCGCGGCACCGTCGCGAGCGAGACGGCCGCGGGGCGGGCCCGCTCCGGCTACACGAAGCACTACGAGTACGACCGCCGCCTGGACGGCGTGCTGCGCCCGCCGTACTTCCCCTCGCTGGACGACGGCATCTGGACGGTCATCTGGACCGAGGAGCACGCGACGGACGCCGCCCTGCGCGGCTCGTGACCGGCAGCGTCGCCCGCCCGAACCACCCCCCCCGCGTCGGCGTCCGTCCCGCGCGACGAAAGGAGTACTCATGGCCAGGACCCACGTGGTCGGGCTCGATCTCGGCAGCCGCTGCGTGCGGGCCGCCGAGGTCGAGCTGCGCACGGGCGGCTCGGGAACCCGGGTGCGGCTGCTGCGCTTCGGCGAGCAGCCCGTCGACCCCTCCCACGTGCGGGACGGGGAGGTGGTGCGGCCCGGGCCGGTCTCCGCGGCCCTGCGCGCGCTGTGGAAGCGCGAGCGGTTCGGCACCCGCGAGGTCGTGATGGGGGTGGGCAACCAGCGGGTGTTCGTGCGCGACCTCAGCCTGCGGGCCGCGCCGCTCGACCAGCTCCGCGCCTCGCTGCGGTACGGCCCGGTGCAGGACCTGCTGCCGGTCAGGGTCGAGGACTGCCTGCTGGACTTCCACCCGGTCTCCGCCACCGAGGGCGGGCAGGTGCACGGGATGCTCGTGGCCGCCCCGGAGGAGACGGTGGAGGCGAACACCTCCGCCGTGACCGCGGCCGGTCTGCGGCCGGTCCGGGTGGACCTGAACGCCTTCGCGCTGATGCGCGCCCTGGTGCACGGGCCGCTGCTGGAGGAGGTGGTCGGCATCGTGGACATCGGCGCGTCGATCACGGACGTCGTGGTCGTCGACCGCGGCGTGCTGCGGATGTACCGGACGCTCGCCACCGCGTCGGACGACATGACGTCGGCGGTGCGGCAGGCGGCCGTCGTCACCGAGCAGCAGGCCGAGGAGATCAAGCGGCAGGTCGGCATCGTCGGTGCCGTCGGCGCGCCGCCCGAGGTCGCCGCGGGCGTCCAGGCGATGACCCGTCGCGCCCAGGCGCTCGGGGAGTCGATCCGCACGAGCTTCGGGTACTACGCCGCGTCGGCCGGTCGGCCGGTCGGCCGGCTGCTGCTCGCCGGGCGCGGCGCCCTCCCGCCGGGGCTGGGTCAGTTCCTGTCGACCGCGCTCGGGATACCGGCCGCGTTCGCCACGGCGGACGCGCACGTGGAGCTGGGCCGCGGGGTGTCGGCCGACCGGGTGGCCGGCGAGGTCCGGCCGGTCCTGCCGGTGGCGCTCGGCCTGGCCCAGGGAGCGGTCGCGTGAGCGGCGGGAGGCGGCAGGCGACCGCGGTGTCGACGGAGGCCGCGGTCGCGCGGAGCCTGTTCGACGCGCCGCAGGGGGTGAACCTCCTGCCTGCGTCCGTCCGCGCAGCCCGCGACCTGCGCACGCTGCGGCGGCGGCTGGCCCTCGCCCTGGCCGGGTTGGCGCTGCTCGTCGCCGGCGGGGCCGGGGCGCTGTTCGTGGTGCAGGGCCAGGCGCAGCGTGACGCGGACCTCGCGACGGACGAGACCACGCGCCTGGAGGCGACCCTGGCCTCCTACGCCGAGGCGATGGACGTCCGGTCGCAGATCGAGCTGGTCACCGGCGCCCGCGAGGCCGCGATGGGCACCGAGATCCTGTGGGTGCACCTCATCGAGCAGATCATGGCGGTCTCGCCCGAGGGCACCGAGGTGGTCTCGTTCTCCGCCCAGGGCACGGCGCCCGCCGAGGGATCGACCTTCGTCGCCCCGGACCTGCTCGCGAACGCGGGCGTCGGCACCATCACGTTCAGCATCCAGACGCCGACCCTGCCCGGCACGGCGGCGTGGCTGGACGCGCTCGACTCGATCCCCGGGTTCATGGACGCCTCCTTCACCAGCGCGCGGCTGTCCAGCGGGCGGGGCCCGGACGGCGGGCCGGA
>DAMBCY010000466.1:0-3007 GCA_032056255.1 Cellulomonas sp.
CGGCTACCCGCTGATCGCGAAGGCGGCCAGCAGCGCCGACTACCAGGAGGTCTCGTTCCCGGGGAAGCAGAAGGTCTACGAGATCGGCTCGCCCGCCGAGCTGGACGCGCTGTGGGCGTCGCTGCGCGCGGCCGGGTACCGCGGCCGGTTCGTGGTGCAGGAGCTGGTGCCGGGTGACGACACCCGGATGCGGTCGATCACCGCGTACGTCGACTCCCGCGGGTCGATCACGCTGCTCGCCTCGGCGCACGTGCTGCTCGAGGAGCACACCCCGTCCGGGTTGGGGAACCCCGCCGCGATGGTCGTGACCCGCGAGCAGCCGATGCTGGACCAGGCGGCGGCGTTCCTGCGCGGCGTCGGGTACGTCGGCTTCGCGAACTTCGACGTCAAGGTGGACCCGCGCGACGGGTCCTTCCGGTTCTTCGAGGTGAACCCGCGCATCGGCCGCAACAACTACTACGTGACGGCGGCCGGGGCGAACGTCGCGCGGTTCCTGGTCGAGGACCGGGTGCTCGACCGCGCGGTCGAGCCGGTGGTGGTCGACACCGAGGTGCTCTACTCGATCCTGCCGCACCGGCTGCTGCTGCGGTACGTGCTCGACCCGGCGCTGGCCGGCCGGGTGCGCGCCCTGATCCGGGCGGGCCGGGTCGCGCACCCGCTGCGCTACCGCGGGGACGCCGGTCCGCGCCGCCGCTGGTACGCCTTCGCGGCCGCGCTGAACCAGGTGCGCAAGTTCCGCCGGTACTACCCGGAGGTCACCGGCACCGGGTTCTGACCCGGCCCGGCCGCGACGGCTGCCGGGGCGTCCCGCGCCGGCAGCCGGTCGCGGGCTCAGCCCAGCTCGGAGGTGCCCGAGTAGAGGTGCAGCACCGGAACCCGCAGCTCCTCGCGCGCCCGTGAGGCCCAGTCGCGGTGGAACGTGTCCTCGAGCGCGTGCGGGTAGGTCACGACGACGACCTCCCGCGCGCCCTCGGACGCCACCGCGGAGCGGAGCGCGGGCAGCGGGTCGTCGTCCACGACCGTCCCGGTCGCGGCGACGCCGGCCGCGGTGAACGCGGCCAGGCACTCGGCCAGCTGCTCGGCGGCGTCGGCGGTGGCCTCGGTGTCCTCCGGCTCGCGGCCCAGCACGGTGTCGAGCGCCTCGCGGAGCTCGCCCATGCTGAGCTGGTCGACCAGGGAGACGAGCACGTTGCGCTCGGTGTCCGCGGGGACGAGGACGCGGTACGCCAGCGTCTCGCCGTCGTGCAGCGAGAGGATGTGGGCGACGTCCGCCGAGGCCAGGGTGTCCTCCGTGAGGACGAGGATGGTGTCGGTCACCCGCTGAGACTATCCGTGCGCGAGGCACCACCGCCCGAGCAGCATGCCGTCGTGGTGCAGCAGGTGGGCGGGGCGGGCGCGCCGCGGGTCCAGCCAGTCCGGCCCGCCGACGGCGCGCAGCCCGGGGCCGCCGACCACCAGCGGGCTGGACGTCAGGCAGAGCTCGTCCACCAGGTCCGCCCGCACCAGGTCGGTGAGCAGCCGCGGGCCCCCCTCGGCGAGCACCCGGACCAGGCCGCGGCCCGCCAGCGCGTCGAGCGCGGCGGCGAGGTCGACGTCCTGCGCGCCGGCGACGAGCACGTGGTCGGTGCCGAGCTCGGCACGCAGGTCGTCGAGCCGCGGGCTGGCCGCGACCGTGACCACGTACGGCGGCCGGTCGGTGCCGCGCAGCCTCTCCGGCAGCTCGCCGGAGGCGGTGACGAGCGCGAGCGCCAGGTCGGGCGCCTGGCCGCGCGCGGCCCGGGCCTCGCGCAGGTCGGCGGGGACGGGCAGCGGCGTGTACCCCTCCGCGCGGGCCGTCCCGGCGCCCACGAGCACCACGTCCGCGACGGCGCGCATGACCCGGAACACCCGCCAGTCCGCCGCTCCGTTGATGCTGCGCGACCGGCCGTCCGGTCCCTGGGCGGAGCCGTCGAGCGTGGCGATCATGTTCGCCCGCACCGCGCTGCTCCGGCCGGGGCGGGGCGACGGGTGCGCGTAGAGCTCGTGCAGGGCGGGCTCGCCGGGCTCGGGCGGCAGGACCGCGCCGGCGCGGTCGAGGGGCAGCAGCACATCCAGGGGCGGGAGCTCGCGGGGCATGCGCGACAGGCTAGTCGGGCCCGCCCCCTCGCCCCCGCGCGCGGCCCCGCCTAGGCTGTCCCGCCGTGAGCCCCAGCACCGCGACGCCGACCACGGCGAGCCTGACCGCCCGGCGCCCCGACGTCGGCCGCGAGCGTCTGCTGGCCGAGCGCGTGCCGCCGCGGCACTTCGCCGGCGAGTCGTTCGACACCTACCGCCCGGACCCGCAGCACCCGAGCCAGCAGGCGGCCGTCGACCGGCTGCGCGAGGTGGCCGCGACGCTCTCCGGCGCCGGCCGGGCGGGTCGGCAGGGGGGTGCGCTCGGGTGGTTCCGGCGGAAGGCGCCGACCGTGCCCGCGGTCTACCTGGACGGCGGGTTCGGCGTCGGGAAGACCCACCTGCTCGCCTCCCTGGCGCACGCGGTCGGGCCGGAGGCGTCCGCGTTCGGCACGTTCGTGGAGTACACGAACCTGGTGGGCGCGCTCGGGTTCCGGCCCACCGTCGACGCGCTCGCGGAGCGGCGGCTGGTCTGCATCGACGAGTTCGAGCTCGACGACCCCGGCGACACCGTGCTGATGTCCCGGCTGCTGCGCGAGCTCACCGACCGCGGGGTGGCGCTCGCCGCGACGTCGAACACGCTGCCGGAGTCGCTGGGTGAGGGCCGGTTCGCCGCGGACGACTTCCTGCGTGAGATCCAGGACCTGTCCGGCCGGTTCGAGGTGCTGCGGATCGACGGCGAGGACTACCGCCGCCGCGAGGCCGTGACGGACGCACCGGGCCTGGACGACGACGCGGTGCGGACCGCGACCGCGGGGACGCCCGGGGCCACGCTGGACGACTTCGGCGACCTGCTGCGGCACCTGGCGACCGTCCACCCGTCCCGGTACGGGGCGCTGCTCGACGGGGTGGACCT
>DAMBCY010000467.1:0-2998 GCA_032056255.1 Cellulomonas sp.
ACGGTCCCGGCGCCGGTCGCCGCAGGGCCGGTCGAGGCGGGCGGGGTCGCCGCGGGCCGGGGCGACGCGGGGACCGCCGTCGTGGACCCGGTGGTCGTGGACCCGGTGGTCGCGGACGCGGTCGACGAGCGCAGCATCGTGGACGCGGTGGACACCCCGCCGCCGCCGGGCTGGACCAGCCCGACCGGCCGCAGGCTGACCCCCGGTGGGCTGACCAGGGTCACGGACCTCGGCCAGGTGCTGCGAGCCGTCCGCCAGCACACCTACCTCTCGCTCCCGGAGCTCGTCGCGCACGCCGAGCGGCTGTGGGGCCTGGACATCGAGGTCGCCGCCCGTCCGGGAGCGGCGCCCGGTCGCGCCCGTGCGCACCTGGACGCGTTCCGCGAGGTCGCGGTCCGGTACGCCGAGTCGACGGACGACCCGAGCCTCGGGGGGTTCCTCGCGTGGCTGGAGTCCGCCGACGCGCACGAGCACGGCCTGGACATGCCCGTCGCCGAGCCCGACCCGGACGCGGTCCAGCTCATCACCGTGCACGCGGCGAAGGGCCTGGAGTGGGACGCCGTCGCCGTCGCCGGGCTGGTCGACGGCGGGCTGCCCGCCACCCGGACGCGGGGCGAGGACGGCCCGAAGGACTCGGCCTGGCTCACCGGGCTCGGCGAGCTGCCCTACCCGCTGCGCGGCGACCGCGCCGACCTGCCCGAGCTCGACTACGCGGGTGCGGCCGACCCCAGGGACCTGGAGGAGCGGCGCAGGCGGTTCGTGCTCGAGGCGGGGCAGCACCAGGTCGCCGAGGAGCGCCGGCTGGCCTACGTCGCGTTCACCCGCGCCAGGTCGGCGCTGCTGCTGACCGGTGCGTGGTGGGGTGACGGCACCCGGGTGCGCGAGCCGTCGCCCTTCCTCACCGAGGTCGTGGACGCCGGGCTGGCGCGCGTGGCCGGGTGGGCGGCGCAGCCCGACGACGGCACCGCCAACCCGCGCACCCAGGAGCAGGCGTCCGTGGTGTGGCCGGTCGACCCGTCCGGCGCCACCGGGGACGGGACGCCGAGCCGCCGGCCCGCCCTCGAGGCCGCGGCGGAGGCCGTCCGGCGGGCCCGCGCGGCGACCGCGACCGGCGCACCCCGCCCGGCGACGCCCTGGGACCGCACGGTCGAGCTGCTGCTCGCCGAGCGGGCCGCCGACGCGCGCCCCCGGCCCGAGGTCGAGCTGCCCGCGCACCTGTCCGCCTCCGCGGTCGTGCGGCTCGCCGCGGACCCGGCCGAGTTCGCCCGGGCGCTGCGTCGCCCGGTACCGAACCGCCCGTCCCCGCAGGCGCGCCGCGGCACGCAGTGCCACGCCTGGGTCGAGGGCTTCTACGGCGAGCCGGCCCTGGTGGACCTGGACGACCTGCCCGGCGCGGACGACGACTCCGTGGCCGTGGACGCCGACGGGACCGCGCTGCGCACGGCGTTCCTCGCCACCCCCTGGGCGGCGCTGGAGCCGGTCGCGGTCGAGGCCGACGTCGAGACCACCGTCGGCGGGTACGTGCTGCGGTCCCGCATCGACGCGGTGTTCCGCGACCCGGACCGGCCGGGCGTGCCCGGGGCGGTCGTGGTGGTCGACTGGAAGACCGGCGCCCCGCCGACCGACCCCGCGAGCACCGCGGTCCGGGAGCTGCAGCTCGCGGTGTACCGGCTCGCGTGGTCCCGCTGGACCGGCACGCCGCTGGACCGGGTGAGCGCGGCCTTCTGCTACGTCGGTGCGGGCCGGACCGTGCGCCCCGAGCGCCTGCTGGACGCCCCGGAGATCGAGCGCCTCCTGCTCGCGGCCACGGCCGACCCGACCTGACCGCGGGTCACGGCGCCGAGGGTCGGCGTCAGGCGGGGGACGGCCCCGGCTCGGGGACGTCGCGGGTCTGCTCGTCGAGCTCGTCGAGCATCTGCACGGCGTCGGCGACCACCTCGTCGTCGTGCGACCGCACGCCGTAGAGCAGCCACCGCGCGAGCGCGAGCTCCCCGGCCAGCAGCGCGCGGTCGGCCAGGTGCGGGTCGGTCAGCTCGGTCCGGCGCAGCTGGTAGGCCTCCATGATCGAGTCCACCGCGTCCTGCGGCGCCGCGACCAGCAGCCAGGCCAGGTCGTCGGCGGGGTCGGCGACCTTCGCCTCGCCCCAGGCGACCACGCCGGTGACCGCGCCGTCCGCGACGAGCACGTGGTCCGCGGAGAGGTCGCCGTGCACCACGGTCGGGCTGAACCGCCACATCGACACGTCCTCGAGCCGCTCCTCCCACCGGCGCAGCAGCGTGGCCGGCACGCGTCCGGTGCGGGCGGCCTCGTCGACCTCCGCCTGGCGGCGCTGCCGGTAGGCCGACGCGTCGTAGACCGGCAGGCCGGCGTCCTCGACCACGGAGACGGGCAGCTCGTGCAGCGCGGCGAGCGACCGGCCGAGCGCGGCGGCGATCCCCGGTCCGGCCTGCAGCCGGTCGAGCACGACCGGGCGACCCGGGAGCTCGCGGTGCACGACGACGCGGCCGCCCTCCTCCAGGGGGGCGGCGCCCGCCACGCGCGGCACGTCGAACGGCAGCCGGTCGGCGTCGACCTGGTCGGCCAGGGTGGCGAGCAGCGCGAGCTCGGCCTCCAGCGCGGCGCCGGCCGCGGCGGTCCGGGGCGCCCGCACCACCCAGTGGCGGCGCTGCGTGTCCGTCACGAGGGCGACGTCGTCGTCCCCCGACCCGTCGCCGGGGCGCACCTCGCGCGCGTCGAAACCGGGGACGGCGACGGTCGCGAGGGCAGCCAGGGCGAGGGGTGAACGCACCGCCCCAGCCTAGGACCCGCGCGCCGCCCGGACCCGCCGTCCGCCGCCCTGGGCGTGTCACGGGGACCGCCCCGGTCCGCCGGCCGCGCCCGGCGGCCCTCGCCGGGATGCCACGGACCGGGGAGCCGCCTCGCGCGCCGCGACGGTCCGCGGTGCCCTGGCGAGCGGGGCGGCGGGGTGCGCGCGAGCGGCGCAGCGGGGTGCGCGCGG
>DAMBCY010000468.1:0-1556 GCA_032056255.1 Cellulomonas sp.
GCGTCTTGGCCGTCAGCCCTCCGACGAACTGCACGTAGCCGCCCTCGCCGCCCATGCACTGGCCGAGGTTCTCCATGATGTCGACGCCGTAGTCGGCGTTGTCGAACGCCTCGATGTCGATGTCGACGTTCTCGATGCCGGTGGCCTCGTGCGAGACGACGACGATGCCCTGCGCCCTGGCCTGCGCCAGCACCGCGGACAGCGCCTCGGGCGAGTTCGGCACCACGGTGATCGCCGTCGGCTTCTGCGCGATCAGGTCCTGGATGATCTGGATCTGCTTCTCCGGGCTGACGTCGTCGCCGCCCTCGGTGCGGGTGTCGATGCCGGTCCGCTCGCCGTACGCGAGGACGCCCACCTCCATCCGGTCGAACCAGGCGATGCCCTTGACCTTGACGACGGTGACCATCGTCTGACCACCGGACGTCCCGCCGTCGCCGTCGCCCGTCGACCCCCCGGTGGCCCCTCCGTCGTTCACCGAGCCGCAGGCCGCCAGCAGCAGCGCCGCCGTCATCCCCGTCGCGGCCAGTGCCGCCTTCTTCGTGTGCCTCATCGCTCACTCCCTCGTGATCGTGCGCTCCGAACGCCTCTGTCCGTGCAACCTGTGGGCCGGCCCGCGCACTGGCATCCGTGATCCGTGCGTCGGGGGCCGGGACCCGGGCACACAGTACGCACATACGCGCGCGGGTGTCTACAGGTTCGCGCGCCAATCTGCGCGGATAGCCGCGCATGCATGCACGTATTCGCGCAGATCGTGCTGCTACCGTAAGCGCACGACTTCGGGAGGGTGCAGCGCATGGCACGACGGCACGAGATCGCGGTGCTGGTCACCGAACGCGGGTTCCAGAGCGTCAGGGCCCTCGCGGACCGGTTCTCCGTGGACACCTCGACCATCCGCCGCGACCTCGACCGGCTGGCCGTCGAGGGCGCGATCGTGCGCACGCACGGCGGCGCGGCCGCCGTGGCCCGCACCGCGGCCGCAGCCGCCGGCTCCTCCGCGCGCCACCACTCGCCCGCCGAGCCGCACCTCGCCGAGAAGCAGGCGATCGGGGCCGCGATGGCCGAGCGGATCCTCGAGGGGCAGACCGTGCTGCTCGACGGCGGCTCCACCTGCCTGGAGGTCGCGCGGAACCTCGACCACGACCGTCTCACCGTCGTCACCCACGACCTGCGCGTCGGGCTGGAGATCTCCACCCGACCGCAGATCAACCTCGTCTTCATCGGCGGCGAGCTGCTCCCCACCCACACCTCCATGTGGGGGCCGACATCCATCCAGCAGCTCGAGCACCTCCGGGTGAACGTCGCCGTGTTCGGCGCCGCCACCGTGATGGACGACGGCATCTACGCGAGCACGAGCTACTCCATCGAGCTCAAGCGCAAGATGCGCTCGATCGCCTCGGAGGCGTTCTTCGTCGCCGACTCGTCGAAGTTCGGGCGCGAGGCGCTGTTCCGGGTGTTCGGCTTCGAGGACTTCACCGCCGGGATCACGGACTCGATGCTCGACCCCATCCGGGCGGCACGGTTCCCCATCCCGCTGATCCGCGCGACACCGCTGGTCG
>DAMBCY010000468.1:1566-2996 GCA_032056255.1 Cellulomonas sp.
AGGCCGGCCGGCCCCTCGCGGAGGGCGCTGCGCCGGTCAGCCGGGTTCCGCCCCCCGCTCCAGGGGGTCCAGCACGTCCCGCTCGTCCCCCGGCCGCGCCGCGCGGCGCTCCCCGGCCGCCCCCGCGCCGACGCCCAGCAGCACCTCCGCGGCGTGGTCCGCGAGCGCGAAGCCCGCCGACCCGTAGAGGTGGAACACCGCGTCGGCCCCGTGCCGCTCGAGCTCGGCGACGTCGTCGTCGTAGCGTGCGACGGCGGCGACCCGGCCGGTGAACCCCGCGGCCTTGAGCCGGGCGAGCGCGATGAGGTTCGCGTTGTGGAACGGCATCGCGAGCACCGCGATCCGCACCTTGCCGGCCCGCTGCACCCGGGTCCAGAACTCCAGGTCGGTCGCGTCCGCGCGCACCACCTCGAAGCCCTCGTCCTCCAGCGCGGCCACCCGCGTGCGGTCGTGCTCCACGCCGACGACGGACAGCCCGTACTCGTCGCGCAGCCGGGCGTACGTCGCCGCACCGAGCCGGCCGAGGCCGAGCACCACGGCGTCCGCGTCCCCGATGTCGACGAGCCGGTCGTCGGGGTGCAGCCGGAACGAGTCGCGCGCGGGCAGCAGCCGGGACAGCCGGGTGGCGAGCTCGACGCCGCGCCGGTTCACGACGGCCGAGAGGCCGAAGCTGAACGCCACGGCCAGCGAGATCACGACGACCCACTGCTCGTCGAGCAGGCCCGAGCTCGCGCCCACCGCGGCGACGATGATGCCGAACTCGGAGAAGTTGGACAGCACCAGCGCGGCGAGGAACGACGTCCGGCGGCGCAGCCGCATCAGCCACAGCACCACCGCGTACGCCGCGACCTGCACCGGCAGCACGAGCAGCAGGAGCAGGGCGAGCCCGATCTCCAGCGCGTGCGGCGTCCCGTGCAGCCCGATGTTCACGAAGAACGCGACCAGCATCAGGTCCTTGAACGTCATCAGCGACCGGGACAGCTCGCCGGCCTGCGGGTGGGACGCCAGCAGCACGCCGACGACCAGCGCCCCGACGTCCCCGTCGATCCCGACCGCCTCGAACAGCCCGTACCCGAGCACCACGGCGACCGCGACCCCGAACAGCGCCTGGAGCTCCCCGTGCCCCACCCGGTCCCAGATCCGGTGCAGCAGCCACGCGCCGGGGAGCAGCAGGACCAGCAGCAGCGCCCACGGGCTCGGCGGCTCGCCGCTGGACAGCGACAGGAAGACCACGGCGGCGACGTCCTGCATGACCAGCACGCCGACCGCGATCCGCCCGTACAGCGACGTGGTGTCCGACCGGTCGTCGAGCACCTTGACCACGAAGACGGTGGAGGAGAACGACAGCGCGAACCCGACCAGCGCGAGCGCCCCGAACGACTCCCCCGCGACGTGCCCGAACCCGACCGCCGCGAGCAGCCCGAGGAACC
>DAMBCY010000469.1:0-2983 GCA_032056255.1 Cellulomonas sp.
CCGCGGCAGGACGCCGCGGTGGCTCGTCCCCTCCCTATCGGGTTCCGGCGGCCGGACCTGAGCGAAATCGGACAGGTCGGCGTCGGGGTGGTAGCACCCCTGGTCACCGCCTGTATCGCACAGGTTCCGCGCTCCCCGGACGGGTGAACCGCTGTGATCTGTGTCACGTCAGGGGGGCGCGGCGCGGAGCTATGGGGTCGCATGTCCGGTTTGTCGGTCCGGAACGTCCGAATTGGGGTGGCAAGTCGGATAAATCGGATCTCCAGGAACTTCACGGGAAGTGCTCAAGCCGGCTTTCAGGAGGGCCGAGAACCGGTCCGTGAACAGCTCAGCCGCCGCCTCCACCGACGCGCTCGTCGTCGCGCACATGCCGCTCGTGGGGTACCACGTGAGCGAGGTCCTGTCCCGGGTCCCCGCCACCGTCAGCCGCGAGGACCTCGTGTCCGCCGGGCACCTCGCCCTCGTGCTCGCCTCCCGGGCGTACGACGCCGGGACCGGCGTGCCCTTCGCGCGCTACGCCGCGCTGCGCGTCCGCGGCGCCCTGATCGACGAGCTCCGCTCGATGGACTGGGCGTCCCGCGGCGCCCGGCACCGCGCCCGCGAGCTCTCGGCCACCAGCGACCGCCTGACCGCCACGCTCGGGCGCACGCCCACCCGCGAGGAGCTCGCCTCCGCGCTCGGCACCGACCTGGCCGCGGTCGACCAGGCCCGGCAGGACGCCGAGCGGCGCGTGCTGTCCATCGACGCCACCGTGCACCCCGTGGCCGACCTCGTCCGCGACGAGACCCCCGGCCCCGAGGAGAACGTGCTGACCGGGGAGCGCCTGCGCTACCTCCGCGCCGCCGTCGACACGCTGCCCGACCGGCTGCGCACCGTGGTCGAGGGGCTGTTCCTCCAGGACCGGTCCGTCGCCGAGCTCGCCGACGAGCTGGGCGTCACCCAGTCCCGGATCAGCCAGCTGCGCACCGAGGGCCTGGCCCTCCTGCGCGACGGCCTGAACGCGAGCCTCGACCCCGACCTCGTGCCGGCCTCCGAGCGCCCCGACGGCGTCGCCGAGCGCCGCCGCCGCTCCTACTTCGCCGCGGTCGCGTCCCGCGCCGCGATGACGGCCGCCAGCCACCAGGCCGACGTCGTCCGCGCGGTGCCCGCGCCGTTCGACGGCGACGTCCGCCGGATCGCGGCGGTCTGACCCCGGCACCCCGCTGCTCACACCCCGGCGCAGGGCGCCGGCCGCTCCCGAGGCGGCCGGCGCCCTGCGCCGTGGAGCGGCCGGCGGCGCCCCGGTGCCCCGTCCGGGTGAACCGGGTCGAACTCCTCAGAGGCGCCGCGACCCGGCCGAAGTTCATGGGTGAGCCCACGGATGGGCCACCTCGACCCGAATCAAGGAGGAAGAGAACCATGGGTCTCTCCGTCAACACCAACATCGCGGCGCTGAACGCGTACCGCAACCTGTCCAGCACGCAGAACGACCTGAGCAAGTCGCTCGAGAAGCTCTCGAGCGGCCTGCGCATCAACCGCGCTGCGGACGACGCGGCTGGTCTGGCGATCTCCGAGGGTCTGCGCGCGCAGATCGGCGGCACCACCCAGGCCGTGCGCAACGCCCAGGACGGCATCTCGGTCGTCCAGACCGCTGAAGGTGCGCTCACCGAGACGCACTCGATCCTGCAGCGCATGCGGACCCTGTCCGTCCAGGCGTCCAACGACGGTGGTCTCTCCCAGACGGCCAAGTCGAACATCCAGGACGAGATCGGGCAGCTGCAGACCGAGCTCACCCGCATCTCGGACACCACGACGTTCAACGGCAAGAAGCTGCTGGACGGCAACTACTCCGGCGTGTTCCAGGTCGGCGCCAACACCTCGGCGCAGGACTCCATCACGGTCGACATCAAGACCGCGGCGGGCAAGGGTCTGTCGGCCGCGGGCCTGGGCGTCGACGCGCTCGACATCACCAAGGGCGCGACCACGCTCTCCGCGACGACCGCCGGCACGGCGGGCTCCGCCGCGGTGCCCGGCTCCGCCGGGGAGGACTCCTCCTGGACGTTCGGTGACGGCTCGGCCACCACCGAGGCCGACGCCATCGCCGCCGCCAAGACGGCCTTCGGTCTGACCGGCACCTACGCCACGACGGCCGACCTCCAGACCGCCCTGCAGGCGCTGCCGGGCAAGACGGGCGTCACCGCCGCCTTCACGGCGAACGAGCTGACGATCTCCGCGGCGGCCGACTCGGGCGTCGCGGGCTCGCTGGCCCCGACGACCACGGTCCCGGGTGCGACCTACGTCGCTGGCACCGACACGGTCGACGACGTGGACGCGGTCGACCCGACCGCCGCCACGGCCACGGGCTCCGTCTCCGCGGACAACCCCGCCGGCGTGCTCACCTTCACCTCGGCCGCCGGGGCGAAGACCGAGCTCGACCTGTCGACCATCGGCAGCAGCTGGACCGCGGACACCACCGCGGCGCAGAAGGCGACCGACATCCAGACGGCGCTGCGCGGCACGTTCGGCGCCGGCAGCACCGCCACCGTGAACGCCACGACCGGCGCGATCGACATCTCGGTCGAGGCCGCGCCCGGCGCCGGCGCGTTCTCCGTCGTCGGCGGCGAGAACGCCGGTGCGCTCTCGGCGATCGACAAGATCGACGCCGCGATCACCACGGTCTCGCAGGTCCGCTCGTCGCTCGGTGCGGTGCAGAACCGGTTCGACCACACCATCAACAACCTCAACGTCGCGGTCGAGAACCTGACCGCGTCCGAGAGCCGCATCCGGGACACCGACATGGCCTCGGAGATGGTGAGCTACACCCGCGCCTCGATCCTGTCGCAGGCCGGTACCGCGATGCTCGCCCAGGCCAAGAGCCTGCCGCAGAGCGTCCTGCAGCTCCTCCAGTGAGCTGAGGTCCTCCGCCCGCGAGGGCGGAGGACGCCGCACGACCCGTCAGGCGGTGGGTGGACGACCGTCCGCCCACCGCCTGACGGGTACCGGG
>DAMBCY010000470.1:0-2980 GCA_032056255.1 Cellulomonas sp.
CGGTCGAACACGTCGCGGTACGCGGGGCCGCTGCCGTCGTCGACGACGAGCACGTGCACGTCCGGGGCGCTGGCCCGCAGGTCGGCGACGAGGCGGACGAGCCGCTCGTCGGGCTCGTAGGACGGGATGAGGACCAGCACGGCTCAGCCCTCGATGTACAGGATGTCGGAGGTGCCGCGCTCGGTGCCCGTGCCGAGCGGGTCGTTGACCAGCGAGCCGTCGAAGTACAAGGTCGAGGACCCGCCGCCGTCGAGGTTGTAGGCCGTCTCGGCCCCGAGGGACTGCATGATCTCGGCGAGCTCGGTCATGTCGACGCCCGCGGAGTACCCGGGGGAGCGGCCGTCGACGACGACGAAGACCAGGTGGTTGTCGTCGACCACCCCGACCGCGGTGCGCGGCTGGTCGCCCTGGATCGAGTGGTTGCCGACGTTCGTGTCGACCTCGACGTCCTCGATGCCGTCGACGACCTGACCGTCCTGCACGATCGCCGGGCCGAACGACAGCGTGTTCCACACCCCCGCGGCGACCAGCTCGTCCGCGGTGGTGGCCGTCTCGTCGTAGACCTCGACGTGGCCGTCGGTGTAGAACGCCAGCCCCTCGCGGGCGCCCTCGTCGCGGTAGACGACGCCGTTGCGGATGACGATGCCGGTGTCCCGGAAGCCGTAGTAGTCGCCGTTGATCGCGAAGACCGCGTCGTTGTCCTCGGCGATCTCCGAGGTGGTCTCGGTGATGTTCGTGCCGAACTGGTTGTTCGCGAACGCCGAGCGCAGCACGGTGGCGTCGGACAGGGTGACGTCCGCGACGTAGTAGGTGACCTGGTCGTCCCCGCTGCCGGTGACGACGGTGGAGATGCTGATGCTCGCGTCGTCGGACTCGTAGGTGGTGTCGGTGACCGTGGCGTCGTCGGAGGTGCTCGCGTCGTCGGACGCGGTGTCCGACGAGCCGTCGTCGTCCGCGGCGGTCTGGGCCGCCTCGTACGCGTCGACGTCGGCGATCTCCACGTGCTCGATGACGTACCGGTTGAGCGCCCACGCGGTCGTGCCGCCGAGCGTCAGGGCCAGGGCCAGGACCGTCGCGAGGACGGCGCGGCGCAGGCGGCGGGGTCGTGGTGCGGGCGGCGAGGGTGTGGCGCGGGTCGCGCCGTCAGGGGTCCGGGTCATGTCCCCAGGTCTACGGAGCGGGCCCAGACCGCCCCCGTGCGCGCCCTGTGACACCCGTGTGAGGCGGCGCGCGCGCCGGCCGGCGCGCCGCCGTCCCGTCGGGCACGGGACGCCGGGGCCCTTGACGGCCGGGACGGGCGGGAGCAGTGTGATCGAGGTCACACCGCTCCGCCGTCCCGATCACGATCAGGAGCCCGCCATGCCCACGCGCCTCAACCCGTACCTCGGCTTCCGGGACACCGCCCGGCAGGCCATGGAGTTCTACCGGTCCGTGTTCGGCGGGGAGCTGACCGTCAGCACGTTCGGCGACTTCCAGGCCAGCGACGACCCGGCCGAGAAGGACAAGGTCATGCACTCCCAGCTGGAGACCCCGGGCGGCCTGGTGCTCATGGCCGCGGACACCCCGGACCGGATGCCGTACACGCCGGGGGACAGCTTCTCGGTCTCGCTGAGCGGCGGCTCGGACTCCGACGCCGAGCTGCGCGGCTACTGGGAGAAGCTCGCGGACGGCGGGACGGTGCTGGAGCCGCTGGCGGTCGCGCCGTGGGGGGACGCCTTCGGGATGGTCACGGACCGGTTCGGCACGACCTGGCTCGTGAACATCGCCGGGGACGCCGCCTGACCGGGACGGCCGAGGGGCCGGCCGCCGCGATCGGCGACCCCGTGCCGGCCCCCGGGACCGGGGGTCTCAGCCGTCCAGGTCGTCCAGGAGGCCGCCGCCCACCCAGTCGTCGATCGCGATCTCGTCGGCCTCCGTCAGCTCCATCCGCGCGCCGCGGCACAGCCCGACGACGTTGTCCGCCCAGGCCTCGGCGACGTCCTCGGCGGTGACGGTGCGATCGAGCTCGAGCCCGGCGAACAGGACGCCCGAGATCACGAAGTTCACCGTCGACCGCCCCACCGCGGCGCCGGCCTCCTGGCAGGCGTCCCGGACCCGGCGGGCCGTCTCCGCGCGCTCGAACGGGTGCGCCCGGACGTCGTCCGCGAGCGTGGTGAGCAGGACGCGGTAGTTCTCCCGGCTCAGCCCCGGGGTGTCGGTCACCGAGATGACCTGGCGCTGCAGCGCGGTCGGGTCGGTCCCGGCGGAGGCCGCGGCCGCCCCCGGCAGGTCGGCCTCGCCGAACCGCTTCGGGTCCCACACGTAGCCGGGGGACGGGCGGGCGGCGACGCCGAGCTCGGGCACGGTCTGGGTGAGCCACGGCAGGAACCCGCCGGTGCCGGCCCAGCGCGTCGACGGCAGCGACGGGTCGGCCTTCTGCGCGGCCTGGGCGACCGCACCCGTGGGGACCGGGCGGTCCGCGGAGCGCACGCGCTGCAGGACGGCGCGCCGGGCGGCGAGGGAGCGGGTGGGCTCCTGCACGGCCGTTGGTGCGGAGCCGTCCTTGCGCGCCGCGCGCGCCGGCGCCTGGTCCGGCACCGCGGCGCGCTCGGCGGTCGCGGTCGGGGTCGCGGGGGCGGCCACGACCGGGGCTGTCTGCTCGTCGTCGACCGCGGGGCCGTCGCCCACGGTGACGAGGTCCGCGAACGCGTCGGCGTCGATCACCGTGTCGGCGACCGACCGGTACGCCGCCGCGGCGGGGCTCGCGGTGATGATCGTGACCCGGCGGTCGGCGGCCCGGCACCGCTGCGCGAGCGGCGTGAAGTCGGCGTCCGCGGACACGATGACGAACTCGTCGTACCGGGTGTCGGCGGACAGCGCGTCCACCGCGTCGAGCACGAGGTTGATGTCGGCGCTGCTCTTGCCCTGCTGGGTGAGCGACGGGCAGTCGACCACCTGGAAGCCGGCGCGGGTGAACACGGCCTGGTGGTTCTCCCAGGAG
>DAMBCY010000471.1:0-1386 GCA_032056255.1 Cellulomonas sp.
TGTAGGCCAGCGCGATCACCCCCGCCATGAACACGGTCGCGACCGTGCTGGCGACGGCCTGCCCGACGGCGGTGATGGCGATGGCCGGCCCGCTGTTCAGCGGGTCGGACAGGGTGAGCATCGTGATCAGCCCGAACGGCATGGCCACGATGTACGACACGATGCCGACGAGGATCGACACCAGCAGGTACAGGCCGAGCAGCCGCCAGAAGCTGCCGCGGGTCAGCCGCCACGCCCGGGCGACGGAGGCCCAGAACCGGCCGCCCTCGAGCATGATCGCGGCCGGCGCGAGCATGGTCCGCACCGTGATCCAGAACGCGCCGAGGAACAGCAGCGCGAGGCCCAGCAGGCCCGCGAGCACCGTGAGCCCGGGGCTCTCGGTCACGCTCCACAGCAGCACGACGAGGCCGACCACCGCGGACGTCACGAGCAGGACCGCGACGAACGTGAGGACGCTGAACCCGATGACCCAGAGGATCCGGACGCCCGACCCGCGCAGCACCTCGCGGACCGGGACCCGCTGCCCGACGACCGAGCGGCTGACCGACAGGATGAGCAGGCCGGTGAGGATCGTCGTGGCGAGGGCGGTGATCGGCGCGCTGACGAGCTGGGCGAACGACGTGCCGAGGGAGTCGCCCATGAGCGACAGCTCGATCTCGGAGACGCCGGCGTCCGTGAGCAGGCCGTTGATCTGCCCGGCGAGCAGCCCGGCGACGTACCACTGCACCAGGGCGCCGACCGCCGTCGCGACCGCGACGACCACCGCGGTCATGCCGAACATCGTCTTCGGGTTGTGCCGGATCGCCCGGAACGCGCCGTCGAAGATCTCCCAGACGCTCAGCGGGCGCAGCGGCACGATGCCGGGCTGGGCCACGGGCGGCTGGTAGGGGGCCGGTCCCCACCCGTAGGCGGCCGGGGCGCCGGCCTGCGGGTACTGCTGCCCGTACCCGGGCTGCTGCTGCCCGGAGGCCGGCTGCTGCCCGTACCCGGGCTGCTGCCCGTACCCGGGCGGCGCGACCGGCGGCACCGCGCCGGGTGCCGCGGGGTACCCGGCCGGTCCCGGGGCCGGCCGACCGGACAGCGGCGTCCCGGGGTGCGTGCCGGCGTCGCCCCAGGGGTTGGGGCCGGCCGGGGGTGCCGGCGGCACCGGACCGCCCGCGGGCGCGGCCCCCGTCGGCTGCGCGCTGCCGGGCGCCTGCCAGCCGTCGGGGGCGTACTGCCCGTACCGCGGCGCGGGCCGCGGGTCCGCGCCGTACCGGGGCGCGTCCTCGGGGCGGCCCTCGTCGTGCGGCGTGCTCATGGGGTGGCTCCCTCGTGCTCGGGCGTGGTCCGCCCACGGGCCCGCGAGCGGCCCGCGTGGCGGCTGACGTCATCGTGCCACGTCAG
>DAMBCY010000471.1:1396-2962 GCA_032056255.1 Cellulomonas sp.
AGGCCGGCACCGGGCGTGCGGTGCACGGGGGCCCGCGGCGGGACCCGCTGCGGCCGGTCCCGGGCCGACCGGTCACCCCGAGGACGTGGTCGGTGCCATCATGGTGCGATGAAGGGACGCGTTCTCGTGGTCGACGACGACACCGCCCTGTCCGAGATGATCGGCATCGTCCTGCGTTCCGAGGGCTTCGAGCCGGTGTTCTGCGCGGACGGGGACGAGGCGCTGGAGATCTTCCGGGCCAGCCAGCCGGACCTCGTGCTGCTCGACCTGATGCTGCCGGGCAAGGACGGCACCGAGGTGTGCCGCCTGATCCGCGCGGAGTCGGGCGTGCCGATCGTCATGCTCACCGCCAAGGCCGACACCGTGGACGTCGTGCTGGGCCTGGAGTCCGGCGCGGACGACTACATCGCCAAGCCGTTCAAGCCCAAGGAGCTCATCGCCCGCGTGCGCGCCCGGCTCCGCCGCAGCGACGAGCCGGTGCCCGAGCACCTGCGGATCGGCGACCTGTCGATCGACGTGACGGGGCACCGCGTCACCCGCGAGGGCGTGCCGATCCCGCTGACCCCGCTGGAGTTCGACCTGCTCGTCGCGCTCGCCCGCAAGCCGTGGCAGGTGTTCACCCGCGAGGTCCTGCTCGAGCGCGTCTGGGGCTACCGGCACGCGGCCGACACGCGCCTGGTGAACGTCCACGTCCAGCGCCTCCGGTCGAAGATCGAGGCCGACCCCGAGCGCCCCGAGATCGTCGTGACCGTGCGGGGCGTCGGCTACAAGGCGGGCGCGACGACGTCGTGAGCGCGACCCCGTCGCCGGGTCGCGCCGGCGCCGTGCGGCGTCCCGCACGCGCCTGGCGCCTCCTGTCGCTGCGGACCGCCACGCGGACCCGCCGGCTGCTGCGCAGCTGGCGGGGCTCCCTGCAGGCCCGCGTCATCACGTGGACGCTGGTGGCCGGCCTGGTCGCCCTCGTCGTGCTGGGCGGCTACCTGTCGGTGACCGTGCGCGACGGGCTGTTCACGGCGCGTGTCGACCAGGTGCTCGGCGAGTCCGCGCGCTCGACCGCGCAGGCCCAGGTGCTGTTCGACGCGTCGACCGCGGCGACCGCGCCCGAGGTGCAGCAGCTGGTGAACGACATGGTGAGCGGCCTGCGGGCGAACGGCTCGGGGGAGCGCGAGGTGTTCATGCTGCGCACCCCGGGGCAGCAGCAGCCGATCCTGGTGAACGCCCCGGCCTCGGACGCCACCCTCGTCGGCCTGGTCTCGGACGAGCTGCGGCAGGCGACCGCCGAGAACGAGGGCCAGCGCTGGGAGTCCGTCGGGTGGCCCCAGGGGTCCTCGACCGCCGCCCGGGTCGAGCCGGGCGTCATGGTCGGCCAGGTCGTGACGGTGCCGGCCGCCGGGTCGTACGAGCTGTACTTCCTGTACTCCCTGCAGGCGGAGCAGGACCGGCTCGACTTCCTGCTCGGCGTGCTGCTGATCGGCGCGGCGTTCCTCGTGGCCCTGCTGGTGACGATGACGTGGCTCGTCACCCGGCAGGTCGTGCGCCCGGTGCGCCTGGCCGCGCACGTGGCGG
>DAMBCY010000472.1:0-2950 GCA_032056255.1 Cellulomonas sp.
GAGGGGCGTCGCGACCGGGCGGTCACCGCCTCGACCGGGCGGTCACCGCCTCGACCGGGTCCGGACGGACGTCGAGGCACCACCGGCCCGGGCGATGAGCCGATGGTGCCTCGACTGGGGGTACCTGGGACGGGTCGTCGTCACCAGGTGACCAGCATGGACCGGCGGGCTGATGGCCCGGTGACCGTCCCGGGGGAGAGACGGTCGTGGTCCGACACAGGAGTCAGCGTGCCCCCGATCACACCCGGGCGGATGGGTCGATGGTCCCGGCTCGGGGTCCCGACCCGCCTGCGACGCCGGCGGCGTGCGCCGCGATCGCCTCCCGCGGGCGCACCGCGAGCCCCGGCGCCACGGCGTCGCCCGCCTCCGGCGCTCGCCCGCCTCCGGCGCGTACCGGCGGTGGCCGAGGCCCTCGTCCGCACCCGACCGCAGGCGTCGACGTCGCGTCACCCGCGGGCGGGCCGGGTCGCGGTGTCGGTGGCCGGTGGCAGGCTCGACGGCATGGAGGCGACCAACCCCGCGACCAACCCCGCGACCACGTCTGCGACGGGCTCCCCGACCACTCCCGCGACCGGCCCGACGATCGGCCCCGGAGCGGCCACCGCGCGCGTGGACGCCCGGCACTGGCGCGTGCTCCTGCTCTGGCTGCACGCCGCGTTCCGCACCCCGGACCTCGCCACCGGGGCCGCGCTCGTCGCCCGCGTCGCGGCGGAGGCCGAGCGGGTGGGGGCGCTGCCCGACGTCACGCTGCGCCCCGGCCGGGTGGAGGTCCGCACGACGACCTGGGCGGCGCACGGGCTGACCGAGGCGGACCTCGCGCTCGCCGGCGCCGTGAGCCGTGCGGCCGACGAGCTCGGGGTCCCGGGCGACCCCGCGCTGCTCACGTCACAGGAGATCGCGATCGACGCGCTCGACATCCCCGCCGTCGCACCCTTCTGGCGCGCGGTGCTCGGGTACGCCACGGAGCCGGGCACGGACCCGGCCGACGCCGTGCTCGCCGACCCCGGCGCGCTCGGCCCCGGCTACTGGTTCCAGCAGATGGACGAGCCCCGCCCGCAGCGCAACCGGATCCACGTCGACGTCACCGTCCCGCACGACCAGGCCGAGGCGCGGGTCGCCGCGGCGCTCGCGGCGGGCGGCACCCTGGTGTCCGACCGGCGCGCGCCCGCGTTCTGGGTGCTCGCCGACCCCGAGGGCAACGAGGCGTGCGTGTGCACGTGGCAGGCGCGCGGGGCGGGCTGAGACCGGCCCGGGCCGGCACCGGCCGCGTCCGCGTCCGCCGCCCGCGTCTCGCCTGCTGGGCGATCACTGGCCGGACGCGCGGCGCACCCCGACGTGCGGCGACGTACGGTGTCGGGCGTCGCCGCGACGCCCTCCGCGCCGTCCGCGGCACCCCTCGAAGAAGGAGCTGTCCACGTGAGCCGTCCGCTGCGCTCCCGTACCTCGACCCACGGCCGCAACATGGCCGGCGCGCGTGCCCTGTGGCGCGCGACCGGCATGGGCTCGGAGGACTTCGGGAAGCCGATCATCGCGATCGCGAACTCGTACACGCAGTTCGTCCCCGGCCACGTGCACCTCAAGGACATGGGCGACCTCGTCGCGTCGGCCATCCAGGAGGCCGGCGGCGTCGCCAAGGAGTTCAACACCATCGCCGTCGACGACGGCATCGCGATGGGCCACGCGGGCATGCTCTACTCGCTGCCCAGCCGCGACCTGATCGCCGACTCCGTCGAGTACATGGTCCAGGCGCACTGCGCGGACGCCCTGGTGTGCATCTCGAACTGCGACAAGATCACCCCGGGCATGCTCAACGCGGCGCTGCGGCTGAACATCCCGGTGATCTTCGTGTCCGGCGGCCCGATGGAGGCCGGCAAGGCGGTCGTGGCGGACGGCGTCGCGAAGACCCACCTCAACCTCATCAACGCGATCAACTACTCCGCGGACGACGGCGTCTCCGACCGGGCGCTGGCGAGCGTCGAGGAGAACGCCTGCCCGACCTGCGGCTCCTGCTCCGGGATGTTCACCGCCAACTCGATGAACTGCCTGACCGAGGCCCTCGGGCTCTCGCTGCCGGGCAACGGCTCCACGCTGGCGACGCACTCCGCCCGGCGCGAGCTGTTCCTCGAGGCCGGGCGCACCATCGTCGACCTGGCCCGCCGGTACTACGAGGACGAGGACGACACGGCCGCGCCGCGGGGCATCGCGACGCGCGCGGCGTTCTCGAACGCCATGACGCTCGACGTCGCCATGGGGGGGTCGACCAACACGGTGCTGCACATCCTGGCCGCCGCGCAGGAGGCCGAGGTCGACTTCACGCTGGCGGACATCGACGCCCTCAGCCGCCGCGTGCCGTGCCTGGCGAAGGTCGCCCCGAACCACCCGGACTACCACATGGAGGACGTGCACCGGGCGGGCGGCATCCCCGCGCTGCTCGGGGAGCTGGACCGCGGCGGCCTGCTCGACCACGACGTCACCTCCGTGCACACCCCGACGCTGCGCGCGTGGCTGGACGACTGGGACATCCGTGGCGGGAAGGCCACCGAGCGCGCGAGCGCGCTGTTCCACGCGGCGCCGGGCGGCGTGCGCACCACGCAGGCGTTCTCCACGTCGAACGTGTGGGAGTCGCTGGACACCGACGGCGCGGGCGGGTGCATCCGCGACGTCCCGCACGCCTACACCGTCGAGGGCGGCCTCGCGGTGCTGCGCGGCAACCTCGCGGAGGACGGCGCGATCATCAAGACGGCGGGCATCGACCCCGACGTCTTCCACTTCGTCGGGCGTGCGCTGGTCTGCGAGTCGCAGGACGAGGCGGTGGACAAGATCCTGCGCAAGGAGGTCGAGCCCGGCCACGTCGTCGTGGTGCGCTACGAGGGCCCCGCGGGCGGCCCCGGCATGCAGGAGATGCTCTACCCGACCTCGTTCATCAAGGGCCGCGGCCTGGGCAAGGTGT
>DAMBCY010000473.1:0-2946 GCA_032056255.1 Cellulomonas sp.
TCCTACGAGTCCACGCAGCCCCGCGACACCGAGGCCGCCGACCAGGCCGTCACGATCCGAACCGTCAACGTCGCCCTGCCCGCGGGATCCGCCCCACAGACCACGGGCGCGCGCGTCCGCATCACCGCCGTCGACGCCAACGGCCCCGCCGGGCTCGTCGGGCGGGTCCTGACCGTGGACGCCGTCGCGTACCCGTCGCAGGCCGTCGACCAGAACCTCACCTGCGCCGACGACCAGGCCAACCAACCGCAGGGGGGGTGACGTGGCCGAGATCTCGTTCGACGTCTCCGACCTGAACCGCCTCGCCGCGGACCTGTCCGGCGCCGGTGCCCGGGTCGGCGCCGGCGCCGCGCAGGTCGTGCGGGCGTCCGCGTACCGCGTCGAGGCCGAGGCGAAGGCCTTCGCGCCGGTCGACACCGGCAACCTCCGAAACAGCATCGGCACCGACCTGATCGGCGACGGCCGAGGCGCCAGCATCGAGGCGCAGGTCGGACCGACCGCGAACTACGGCGCGTTCGTCGAGCTCGGCACGTCCCGCATGGCACCGCACGCCTACCTCGGGCCGGCCCTCGACCGCGCGGAGCCGGACTTCGTGGCCGCGATCGAGCAGATCGCCGCGCAGAGCGTCCTGCCGTGACGAACCCCGCCGACCTGCACGTCGCAGCGTTCGCCATCCTCGACGCCCTGCCCACCGTGACCGCATTCGACGGGGACGTACCGCCGAACCCGCCCGCGGACAAGGTGTCCGGTCGGGTCTACCCGTACGCCGTCCTGTGGCCCGGCCCTGGTGGCGACCCCGTCGACGCGGACCTCGTGACCGGCGGGGCCCTGACGTGGGTCGCGCAGATCACCGTCGCCGCCGGTGACCTGACCTGGTGCATGCAGGCCGTCGACGTCGTGCGCGCCGCGCTGCGCGACGTGTGGCTGCTCGACGCGGCGTCGCCCCTGCGGGACGAGACCCCTGCGTCCCGGGTCGTGATGCGGGACACCGACCCCACCCCACCGCGCTGGTACTTCCCGCTGCTCTTCCGCTGCCAGTTCTGACCAGGAGGCACACGCCATGGACGACGGCTTCGTCGACGCCTACAGCAAGCGGACCGGCAAGAAGGTCCGGATCCCCGCGCACTTCCTCGGGCACCCCGTGCTCGGGAAGCCCTTCAACAAGACCCCCCGCCAGAAGGCGGCGGACACCGAGGCCGAGCAGTCGGCCGCCCGCACGAAGGCCCCGGCTTCCGGGGACGAGAAGGAGTGATCCCGGATGCCCCGTTCCCTGGCTGACGGCAAGACGAAGTTCACGATCCTCACGGAGGCGCCGGCCGACCCGGACGCCCCGACCGCGACCGAGCTGAACGCGGGCCTGCACTACGAGTGCGACGTCCTGGCGTCGGACTTCCTGTGGGGCGCGACGGACTCGGACAAGGTCGCCGAGAAGGCCCTGTGCACCGAGAACAACGCGAACGCCCTGGGGGCGTCGAACTTCCAGGTGGGCTTCACGGTCTTTCGGTACTTCGACGCCACGACCGGTGCGCCCGACCCGACCGAGGACGCGAAGTTTGCGGCGGTGAAGGCCAAGGGCACCGAGCTGTACGGGTACGCCCGGCAGACCGGGAAGAAGGCGACCGCGCCGTGGGCGGCGTCCGACGAGATCTACCTCGGCGGCCGGTTCACGACGGACGAGCCGCAGCCCCCGTCGGACCGGGGCGGCTACCAGAAGTTCCGGGTGCCGGGCGAGATGCAGGAGGCGTGGCCGTGGATCGCGGTCGCGTCCGGGTCCTGACCCGCTGAACCCCTCCCGGGGCGCGCCTCACAGGTCCGCGCCCCGGGAGGACCACCACCCGACCTGTCCGGAGACCCGCGGAGGCGGTTCCCATGAGCATCACCATCCCCGGCCTGCCCGACCACCTGACCCTCGACCAGTACCTCGGCCTGTTCGAGGCCCTCAGCCTCGACGCCAAGCAGGTGGTCGAGCTGCGCATGGCGTGGGACGGCATCCACGTCCTGGTGTTCGCGCTCGACGAGCACGGCAAGCGCATCTTCCGTCCCGGCGTCGCGTCCGGCGGCGGACAGGACGCCAAGGGCGGCCACATGAAGCACCGGATCTTCATCCCGGTGCGCCGCGAGGCGGACACCGACACCCGCACGACGCGCCTCACCGCCGTCGGCAACCGACCTGTGGACCTGTGAGGAGAGACCTGTGAGCGACATCCCGACCACCCCCGACGTCGTGCTCGCCGAGGAGGACTTCGACCTCGACGAGTGGCTGTCGACCGGCACCCTTGCCCGGCGCGCCGTCCCCATCTACAACGACCCCGCGCTCGTCGCCGAGTTCGACATGCTGCAGCAGCGCCTCACCGACGCCGCGAGCCGCGTGGTCGTCGGCGACGCGTCGATGGGCGACAGCGCCGAAGTCAACGAGCTGTACGAGCAGATGCAGGCACTGCACGCCCGCTGGGAGGCATCCAAGGCCACGTGGACCGTCCGGGCGCTCACCGAGGACGAGGTCGACGAGATCACGGCCGCGCACCCCGACCCCGACGTCCCGAACATCCTCGGCGGGGACAAGCCCGCGGTGGGCACCCCCGAGCACGACGCGCGTCTCGCCGCCGGCCAGGAGTACCTCGCCGCGAGGGAGAAGGTCGTCACCGCCCGCAACCTCGCGATGATCGCCCGAGCGGTCGTCGAGATCCGCACCAGCAAGGGCGTGCGACGGTCCGTGACCATCGAGCAGCTGCGCCGCCTGCGTGCCCGCCCGCACGGCAAGAGCCAGACGCAGCGTCTCCTCGACGCCGTCGCGTCCGCCACGACCGGGGACGTGGACATCCCCCGCCCTACGTTGCCCGGGCGCTCGGGGAGCGACCGGGGCTGACCCTCGCCCTTCGGGCGTCCCGCGCGTGGGCCACCGAGCCCGACGTGTACTTCACCTGGTCGCGCCGATCCCGGGCCCTG